>JABDJG010000361.1 GCA_013002595.1 Hyphomicrobiales bacterium
CGATCTCGAACTTGGCAAAGGCTGAAAAGTCGCCAAGCCCGACCCGTTCGCGCACAGCTGCACATTCAGCTGCAACCTGCTCATGCACCGAGGTGCGCCGCCAGCCCATCGGCTCGGGGCCATAGAGCCGCGGCCGCTCCCAGCCGCCTGCTTCCTCATAGGTTGCACCGAGGGCCGCGGTCTGCATCATCGCACCGGACACCTTGATCCCCCGGCAGGTCCCGCGCTGGTGCTGCGGATAGGGCATTGCCTGGCGCAAGGTGTAATCTTCCGTTGCCCGTTCAACGGCAAACTCATGATCGGCCCAGATGCCGAACCGGCGCGGATCATGGGCTCTGGTCGACAGATCTGCCGAGCCCTCGACCATCCACTGCGCCAGGGTCCGCCCGGCGCCCGGTCCCCAGGCAATGCCGACCGTTGAACCGCATGCCAGCCAGTAGTTCTTCAGCCCCGGTGCCGGCCCGAGCAGCATCGCTCCATCCGGGGTATAGGTGATGCCGCCGTTGACCACCCGCTTGATGCCACGTGTCGCCAATGCCGGACAGCGCTCAAAGCAGTTCTCCAGCCACGGCGTGATGCCGTCCCAGTTCGGTTCGAACAGTTCGTTCTCGGATGTCCATGGGCAGCCATCGAGCCACACCGGCTGCGGCGCCTGCTTGTCGTAAAGCCCGATCAGCGCGCCGGCCTGCTCGCGCCGGATATAGCCGCAGAAATAATCATCGCGGGTCACCGGGATCTCGTGATCCATGTCGGCAAACTCGGGAACCTCATCGGTCACCACGTAATGATGCATCATGGTGACGATCGGCAGATCGAGCCCGCTCATCTGGCCGATTTGCCGGGCATGGTAACCACCGGCATTGACGACATGCTCGCAAGTGACCGTGCCCTTCTCGGTCACCACCTGCCATTCGCCTGAGTGAAGCGGATTGACCGCTGTGACCCGGCATTGCCGGATCACCTCGGCGCCTGCCATGCGCGCACCCCTGGCCATCGCCTGGCAAGTGCCGGACGGATCGACATGGCCATCATCGGGCGTATAGATCGCGCCGAGCACCCCGGCGGCGGCAACATCATAAAGCGGATTGAGACGTTTCACCTCATCGGGACCAATAATCTCGGCCACCTGCCCGCGCGCCAGAACAGCATCGCGCACATGATTGATCCAGTCCATATGCTCTAGCGATGTCGCCACCCTTAGCGAACCGCAATTGTGGAAGCTGATGCTCTGCCCGGTCTCTTGTTCAATGCTCTTGTACAGATCGACCGCATAGTCATGCATCGAGCCCAGCGAATACCCGCCGATCATCCGGCTGACCAACCCGGCCGCGTGCCAGGTTGCGCCTGACGTCAACTCGCCCTTTTCGATCAGCACGCAGTCGCTCCAGCCTTGCCTGGCCAGATGATAGAGCACCCCTGCCCCCATGTTGCCGCCGCCAATCACCACCACGCGCGCGTGACTTCGCATCAAAACTCTCCGTCGCCTTGTGGGTTGTTATCGCCATTATATGGCCCGCGTCCCGGCCCGTTTCGTCTTGCTATTTTTCCTGTCTTTCATAAAGATCGCGATATCGCAATTTCTTTCATGACGTGCAGATTCGAATTGATATCTTGCACAGGCATTTGGAGGAAAACCAGTTGGATGCTCAGGCTCAGGACCCTGTCATGGTGGCGCGTCTCAAGTCGCTTCTCGGCGAGGAGGGATACAATCAGGCGCTGGCGCCGCTCGAGCAGGCATCCGGCCTGCCCAATCCGGCCTACTGGTCCAGGGACTGGTTTGAGCTCGAGCAGGAACGCATCTTCCGCCGCGCCTGGGTCTTTGCCGGCGCCCGGGCTGAAATCCCCGAACCCGGCGATGTCAAGCCCTTGGACGTGGGCGGTGTCCCGGTCATGCTGGTTCATGGCTCTGACGGGCAAATCCGCGCCTTCCAGAATGTCTGCCGCCATCGCGGCATGCGGCTTGTCGATGAGCCGTGCCACAAGGGCACGTTCACCTGCCCCTACCACAACTGGACCTATGGCCTTGATGGCGCCTTGCGCGCCCGGCCGCATTTTCATGGGCCCGGCAAGGGCGATACGTTCAAGGACGGCGGCGGCGAGTTGCTCGATCTGATCGCCGTCCGCATTGCCGAGTTTCACGGCTGCCTGTTCGCCAATATCTCCGGCACCGCCGACCCGCTCGACATCTGGATGCAGCCGATTACCGATCAGCTCGCCGGCTTCGACCTCAGCGCCATCCGCTGGGCCGGAAAGATCGATTTTGAGATCAACTCGAACTGGAAGCTGGTCTACGAGAACTACATGGAAAACTACCATGTGTTTGCGCTGCACCCGAGATTGACCGAATTTGCCCCCATGGACATCCGCAGCCCCGGCGCCTGGCACGGCAACACCTTCGCCAACGGCTACCGGTTCCCGGCAATGGAGGCCGGCCGCGGCGAAGGGCTGCCGCACTATCCCGGGCTAACGGCCGAGGATGCCTCGCGCGGCACATGGTTTTTGACCATGCCGCATTTTGCCGTCGAAGTGTTCCCCGATCAGTTTACCGTGCTGGTCGCCTACCCTGAAGCGCCGAACCGCTGCCACGAGGAACTGCACATCTTCCTGATTGGCGATGAGGCGGCAACCGGCGACAGGCTTGCCGATGCCCGCAACGAGGTCTTCACCATGTGGCGCGACCTCAACAACGAAGACATCTCGATCCTGGAAGGCATGCAGAACGGCCGCCGCTGCCCGGGCTATGATGGCGGCCGCCTGTCACCGCATTGGGAAGGGCCGACCCAGAGCTACTCGCGCAAGATCATCGAAATGATGGTGGCCGCGTGAAAATTACCCGCGTCCGTGTTTATGCCGTCGACCTGCCCGGAAGGGGCGGTGCCTATCGCCGCTCGATCGGCTTTTCCCCGGACGTCTATTCCAGCACCGTTGTCATCATTGACACCGACGGCGGCATTTCCGGCATTGGCGAGGTGTGCCCGATAGGCACCCACTATATGCGCGGTTTCCCTGAAGCGGTCCGCGCCGGTTTACCGCTGCTTGCCGGGATGGTCATCGGCGAGGACCCGTTTCAGATCGAAAAGCTCAACCGCATGTGGGATGTAAAGTTCCGTGACGACCTTTATGTCAAAACGCCGATCGATATGGCGCTATGGGACATCATGGGCAAGGCCACCGGACGGCCGGTCTCCGATCTGCTCGGTGGCAGCTATGGCGAACAGGTGCCTTTATACCGCAGCGTCCACCTGTTCCGCGAGCATGAGGACAAACCGGCAGTCTGGGCCGAACGCTGCAAGTATTACCGCAGCCAGGGTTACCGGCATTTCCAGCTCAAGATGGGTCACGAACCCGATTACGACATCGAGCGCATCGAGGCGGTCTGCGACAATCTCGAACCCGGCGAACTGGTGCTGGCCGACGCCAATGCGGCCTGGACGCTCACCAGCGCGATTCGTGTCGCCAACGCCGTGAAAAATCTGCCGGTGGTCATCGAGCAACCCTGCCGCACCATGGAGGAGTGCATCGAGTTCCGCCGTCATTGCACCCTGCCGGTCAAGCTCGATGAACTGATCGAGACCACGCAAGACATTATTCGCGCCTTCAATAGCGGCGCCATGGACATCTGCTGTATCAAGCTCGCCCGCGTCGGCGGCCTCACCAAGGCCAGGCGCATGCGCGACCTGTGCATCGACCTTGGCCTCACCGTGGTTCCCGACGATGCCTGGGGCAGCGAAATCGTTTCATCGGCGCTGGCCCATTTCGCCGAGAGCACACCAGCCAAATTCACCCTCAGCAAGACCGACCTCACCGACTACGTCAAGGTATCGACCGCCTACGGCTATCGCGAACGCATCGGGGCGGATTGGGGCGCATCATCAACGCCCGGCCTTGGGCTCGAACCCAGAATGAACGTATTGGGCGAGCCTGTCGCCGTCATTAAATGACGGATGGGAGATGACACATGCAATTTCGCCGGTCTCTATTTAGCCGCATAACCCGGTAGACACGTTCCAATGAACATCACCCGCATCGAGGTCTGGAATTTCGCCCCGCCGTTCCGTGACGGGCCCTATGTCATGTCGCATGTGACGCAGGAATTCGCCTATGGCCGCATCATCCGCGTGCATGCGGACAATGGCCTGACAGGATTGGGTGAAATCGTCTTTGCACCGTCCAGTCCACCCGAGTTACGGTTGACTCAAATTTCCAGCGAACCGAATTATCTGCCTGAATTAATTGGACAAAATATAGACAGTCTGAATTCTGCCGCCGACACCATGCGATCGAATGGCAAGCCCTGGTGCGGTATTGCCTTTGGCCTTGAAACCGCCTGGTTCGACCTTGTGGGCAAGGATCGGGACCAGCCGATCGCCGAGCTGCTGGGCGAGCCGCAGACCAATGCCATCTCCGGCTATTTCTCGGTCTCCGAGCGCACCCCCGAAGACATCTCAAAACGCATCGCCGGCACCGGCCCCGGCACCAAGGTCATCCAGCTCAAGATCGGCATCGGCTCAATTGACGATGATGAAGCCCATGTCACCGCCGCCCTCAAGGCCATGCGCGACGACCAGCTCCTGCTCGCCGATGCCAACGGCGGCTGGACCATTGATCATGCCCGCGAGATCGCCGCCCGCTTCCATGATCCAAGGATCGTCTGGGAAGAACCTTGCCGCCAGTATGATGACAACGCGAAGGTCGCCCGTACCATCGCCGAACCGGTCATGGTCGATCAATGCGTCGGCGATCTGGTAACCGCAACCCGCGCTGCAGATGAAGCCGTTGCCCACTCATTGTGCATCAAGCCGGCCTTCCTCGGTGGTCTCAATCCGGGCCGCCAAATCCGCGACCTGTGCGCGGCAAGAAACATGCAGTTGCGCATCGACGGCCCCTGGTGCGGCGACATCGCAACCGCCGCCATCCTGCATCTGGCACTTGGCGCTCCGACTGGCTTGCTCATTGCCGGTGCCGACCTGCGCGAACCTCTGACGATCGAGCCGGGCCTGAACGGCATTTGCGAACTGCCCGACGGCCGCGTCGCCCCGCAGCCCGGTCCCGGCCTCGGCATCAACATCGGTAATAACACGCTTGGCCCGCCCGAAGCGGTCTACGGGAGCTAATTGGAACAAAGATGCCTGACCGGATGGTGACCAACGACGACTGGAGCAATCTCAGCCAGGTCCGCGAGATGCCCGAGATCGATTTCGACCGGCTTTATGCCTATCGCTCAGCCCGGCTGAAAGCCAGCCTGCGCCAGGCCGAAGCCGCCATGTGCCTGTTGGTCAGCCCGATCAGCCTTCGATACGCGCTCGACTATCGCACCTACGCCCTGTTCCAGTCGCATATCCCGACATCCTATGCATTTGTGCCGCTGGACGGCCCCGTCGTCATGCACGGCGGCTACGGACCGATGCCGGCCGTCGATGAGGTGCGCCCGTCCCGTCCCGTCTCGTTTTTCGAAGGCGGCCACGAACTCGATGAAGGCGCCCGCCTGCTGGCCGACGACATCGTCAACTTCCTGGCTCAGATCGGCACCGACAACCGCCGGGTTGCGGCTGAATACATCAACCCCAGCCTCACCCAGGCCCTGCTGCAGCGCGGCATCGAGGTAACCGACGGCGTCCGGATCTCGGAGCAGGCACGGGTGATTAAGTCCCAAGACGAACTGGACTGCATCCGCTGGGCCATCGCCGTGGCCGAACTCGGCATCGCGAAACTCAAAGAAGCAATCCGCCCCGGTGTCACCGAACTGCAGCTGTGGGCGCTGCTCAACTATGCTAACCTCGCCAACAACGGCGACTGGCACGACGGCCGCATGCTGGCGTCAGGCCCGCGCATCAACCCCTGGTGCCAGGAAGCATCGCCGCGGGCCGTCGAAGACGGCGACCTGGTTGGCTTCGACACCGATATGATCGGTCCAAACGGCTATTTCGCCGACATCTCGCGCACCATGCACTGCGGCCCCGCCAAGCCGACCAAACGCCAAAAACAGCTCTACCAACTGGCGGCCGGCGAAATCGAGCACAACCTCAAGCTCATCCGCCCGGGCATCACCTTCCTTGAGCTGCAGGAACGAGCGCTGCAAATGCCCGAGGAATTCCACCAGAACGCCTATTCCTGCATCCTTCACGGCGTCGGCATGTGCGATGAATACCCCAACATCACTCCCCTGCACCGCGGCCGCAACTTCTATGACGGCACCATCGAGGCCGGCATGGTCCTGTGCATCGAAAGTTACGTCGGTGCCATCGGTGAACGCAACGGCGTCAAGCTCGAGCAACAGGTCGTCGTCACCGAAAACGGTTTTGAGATGATGTCAAGCTACCCGCTTGAAGAAGCCTTGCTGGACTGACGGCACCCACCCTGCACGACATACCCGGTCCTCTCGGCCCTTGACTTATTAGGACGAGCGTCCTAATTTTGTGATTAGGACGCTTGCCCTAAAAAGAGGCCCCACATCCATGAGCCGCCGGACGACACGAAACAACATCGTCGAAGCCGCCGGTGAGTTGTTCTATCGGCAGGGTTTCGAGCACACATCGTTTTCGGACATTGCCGATGCCGTGCACATCTCGCGTGGCAATTTTTACTATCATTTCAAATCCAAGGACGACATTCTGGACGCTGTAATCAATGAGCGTCTGGCCGATACCCGCAAGATGCTCAAAGACTGGGAGGCTGAAAGCGAGCAACCTGCCGATCGCATCGCCAGCTTCATCAACATTCTGATCGCCAACCGGGCCGACATTAAGCGTTTCGGTTGTCCGGTCGGCACGCTGTCGACGGAGCTTGCCAAGCTCAACCATGCCTCGCGGACCGAGGCAAATCAGCTTTTCACGCTGTTTCGTACCTGGTTGCGCCGGCAATTCACCCTGCTCGGCCGCAAGGCGGACGCCGATCAACTGGCAATGTACCTGCTTGCCCGCAGCCAGGGCATCGCCACGCTGGCGAATGCCTTTCACGATGAAAAGTTCATCAGACGCGAAGTAAGGCAGATGTGCGACTGGCTGAACACGTGTGCGCAAGAAGCAGCACACAATGCAAAGGAGATCTGATCCGATGTTTGTTGTATTGCTGAAATTCGCCCGCAACAAAGGCGAGGCCAGTCGATTTATGGAGGGCCACAAAGACTGGATCAAGCGCGGATTTGATGATGGCGTTTTCTTGATGGCGGGCAGTCTCCAGCCCAATATGGGCGGCGCGATCATGGCGCATGATACGTCGCTGGCAGATCTTCAGGCCAGGGTAAACGATGATCCGTTTGTCGCTCAAAATGTTGTAATCGCCGACATTCTCGAAATCGCACCTGCCAGAGCCGATGAACGGCTGGCATTTCTGCTCGATTGACTGTCGAATGGCGCAAAAGACGTGAACACGACGATAAAAGGCCCTGACGGCAAAGCGCGCTGCCGCTGGTGCGGTGCCGCCCCGGAGTTTCTTCATTATCACGACACCGAGTGGGGCTTTCCAGAAGGTGATGATCATCGCCTGTTTGAAAAACTCACCCTGGAAAGCTTTCAATCGGGACTGAGCTGGCGCACCATCCTTGCCAAGCGTGAAAACTTTCGCGCAGCGTTTCATGATTTCGATTTCGACCGGATCGCCCGCTTCACCGAACGCGACCTTGACCGCTTGCTGAAGGACAGCGGCATTGTCCGCCATCGCGGCAAGATCGAGGCGGCGATCAACAATGCACGCCGGGCGCAGGAACTTGCCCGCCGGGAAGGCTCGCTGGCCGCCTACGTCTGGCAGTATGAACCCGCTATGGACGAACTTGCAGAACCACAGACCGCATCAACGTCGCCACAATCGGCCGCCCTGTCGAAGGACCTCAAAAGACAAGGCTGGAAGTTCGTCGGGCCAACGACTGTCTATGCTTTCATGCAGGCAATGGGACTGATCAACGATCATGCTGGCGGCTGCGTGATCAGGGCCGAAGTCGAACGCGCGCGCAATGCCTTTGCACGGCCTCCAGTTCCACGCTGAGTTGTCCGGATCATCCGCCACCGACCGCCGTCTCCATCAAAGTCGCAAACCTTATCGCGCTCGCCTGTCCTCTGCAGGACGCGGGGTGCGCGAGACTGGCCTATCCCTGTAACACTGAACAACTCACTTTTGGCTCTATGGCACCCAACATTGCCTACGCTAGGCTGGCCTGCCATTATCATGGCGCCATTATACAGGGAGGAAACAATGGACAACGACAAACTCATCAAACGAATTCTCGATGACAACCGCACGACGCGGCGTGAATTCATGGTCGGTGCAACCGCACTCGGCCTGACCGCAACGGTTGCATCGGGCATGTGGAGCCAGGCGCAGGCGGCAACGCCCAAGCGCGGCGGCCACCTCAAAGCCGGCCTGAACGATTCCAACACCTCTGACTCGCTTGATCCTGCAAGCTTCAATGCCACGATGATGATCGCCATTAGCCGTGCGTTCCGCGACAGCCTGGTTGAAGTGGGCCAGGACAACTCGGCCCAGCCTGGCCTTGCCGAAAGCTGGGAATCCAGTGCCAATGCCAAGACCTGGCGCTTTAAACTGCGCGGTGGCGTAACCTTCTCGGACGGCAAATCGCTGACCACCGAAGACGTGATCGCCTCGATCAACGTCCACCGCGGCGAAGACTCAAAGTCAGGCGCCAAGGGCGTCTTTTCCGGCATTACCGATGTGACGGCCGATGGTAGTGATGTGGTTGTGGTGACACTGGCTGACGCCAACGCCGACTTCCCGTTCCTGATGACCGACTATCACATGAACATCGTGCCGTCCAAGGACGGCAAGGCCGATGTGTTCTCCAAGGAAGGCACTGGCCTGTATTTCCTGCGTGACTACGAGCCTGGCGTGCGCACCACCCTGGAGCGCAATCCGAACGCCTGGCAGAGCGACTTTGGTTTCTTTGACTCGGTTGAACTCACCACCATCCTGGACGATACGGCCCGTGAGAACGCGCTCATCACCAAGACCGTCGACGTGATCAACCGCCCGGGCCTGAAGACCATTGGCCGGTTGGGCCGCGTGCCGCACGTCAATATCGTCGATGTGAAGTCCAACCTTGCCTTCACTCATCCGATGCGCATGGATGTTGCACCGTTTGACAACAACGACCTGCGCCAGGCGCTCAAGCACGCCTTGCCGCGCCAGGAGTTCGTCGACAAGATTCTGTTTGGCTACGGTGAAGTCGGCAACGACCAGCCGCTGGGTCCGGTGTTCAAGAACTACGACCCGAGCATCCAGAACGAGTACGACCTCGACAAGGCCAGATCGCTGATCAAGAAGGCCGGCATGGACGGCGTCAAGATCGACATGCACAGCGCCGACACAGCTTACGGCGGTGCGCTCGATGCGGCCCAGCTGTTCGCCGAGCACTTCTCCAAGATCGGCGTCAACCTCAACATCATCCGCGAATCCAAGGATGGCTACTGGAACAACATCTG
>JABDJG010000369.1 GCA_013002595.1 Hyphomicrobiales bacterium
CTGGATCATTGGCCGTCGAACGGCCTGCCCGTTTGGTCATGCCAAACGCTGTAAAGGCAGCATTCATGGGTCGGTCCTGGGCAAACAGCTCGGTATCGGCCGGATTAGCGCCCGGATATCCGCCTTCGACATAGTCAATGCCAAGACCATCGAGCATCGCTGCAATCTCAAGTTTCTCGGCCAGCGAAAAATCAACCCCAGGCGTCTGCGCCCCGTCGCGCAGCGTGGTGTCGAACAGATAAAGGCGTTCCGTCATTGTTTTTCTCCAGACCCTCGCCCCTTGAGGCAGAAGGTGAGGCAGCCAGCCAGGGCCGTGCATGATGAGGAAGTAAGCTTCATCGCTTGACCTCCCATGTCGTATTGATCTCGCCGGTTTCGGGATCTTTTGAATCCAGCAGTTGAATTCCCATATCGCCAAGCTCATCGCGGATGCGGTCGGATTCTGCCCAGTTCTTGTCCGCACGGGCACTAGAGCGGGCAGCAATCAGACGATCGATGGCCGCGGCATCGACGGTGGCTTCGCGAGGGTCGGCCAGATCGCCGGCAAAGCCCAGTGCGTTCAGAGTCGAGGCCCGCTCGGCTGGCTCGATTTCGTGCATCCGGGCAATCGCCAATGGAGTGTTCAGGTCATCACAGAGCGCTTCGATGACCGGTCCGGCAAAGGTTGGCGGCATCTCGGCTAAATTCACGTCCCTGGTCCAGTTTCTCAGCGTATCGGAGCTTTCTTCCAGGCCCCGCTCGGTCCAGTCTATCGGCTGGCGGTACTGTGTCCGGAGCATATTGAAACGCAGGACTTCGCCGGGCCATAGCTGCAAGAGGCCATGGATGGTGAGGAAGTTACCCTCGCTCTTTGACATCTTGGCGCCTTCGACCTGCAAAAAGCCGTTGTGCATCCAGATGTTGGCCATGGTGCTGGTGCCATGGGCCGAACGGGACTGGGCAACTTCGTTCTCGTGGTGCGGGAAAACCAGATCAATGCCGCCGCCGTGAATATCGAAGACTTCTCCCAGGTGCTGTTTGGCCATGGCCGAACACTCGATATGCCAACCCGGGCGCCCGCGGCCCCACGGGCTGTCCCAGCCGGGCTGTTCGTCGGTGGACGGCTTCCACAACACACTGTCGGCCGGGTTCTTCTTATAAGGGGCGACCTCGACACGGGCACCGGCGATCATTTCATCAAGAGAGCGGCGCGAGAGTTCGCCATAAGAGGGAATTGAACCGACATCAAGCAGGACGTGGCCTTCGGCGGCATAGGCATTGCCCTTGTCGATCAGCACGTTGATCATATCGATCATCTGCGCGATATGGCCGGTGCAGGTCGGTTCGACATCAGGCGGCAGCACGCCAAGCGCAGCGATATCCTCATGAAACTGCCGGGTGGTTTCGCTGGTGACCTTTGCAATTGCCTCATTGAGCGGCATATCGGGATGCTCTTCAGCGGCGCGGGCATTTATCTTGTCGTCAACGTCGGTGATGTTGCGGACATATTTGACTGCGCCGGCGCCGTAGATGTGACGTAACAGCCGGTACAGCACGTCAAAGACGATAACCGGGCGGGCATTGCCGATGTGGGCGTAGTCATAGACTGTCGGTCCGCAGACATACATGCGCACATTTTCGGCATCGATCGGCACAAATTTCTGCTTTTGCCGTGTCAGCGTATTGTAGAGCTTAAGTGTCATATGTCCCCTGCCCGGCCGGCCTAGGATTGCTTTGTCTTGAATTTAGAGAAAAGCGAACCGCCGCCAGCGCGTTTGAGCTAGCAGATAATAATGCAGCAAATGCTAATGCTGCGTTGCGGTTCGGTCGTCGTCATGGCGCGCAACATGCTTCGAAAGGCATGTTGCGTCAAGAGGTTGAGTTATTCGGCAGCCTCAATGTCGCCTACGTCGACGCCTGCTCCCTGTTCTTTCTTGAGTTCATCAGCCACCAGGAACGCCAATTCGAGGGCCTGATCGGCGTTCAGCCGGGGATCGCAGAAGGTGTGATAGCGGTCGTGCAAATCTTCATCCGTCACCGCATGGGCGCCGCCGGTGCATTCGGTGACGTTTTTACCGGTCATTTCGACATGGATGCCGCCGGCATGGGTGCCTTCGGCCTGATGGACCTTCATGAACGAGCGCACTTCGGACAGGACCCGATCGAACGGCCGGGTCTTGAAGCCGGAGGTTGCCTTGATGGTGTTGCCGTGCATCGGATCGCACGACCAAACAACATGGCGGCCTTCACTTTTGACAGCGCGAACCAGCTTGGGCAGATGCTCCTCTACGTTTTCCGATCCATAGCGGGCAATCAGGGTCAACCGGCCAGGGTCATTGTCCGGATTGAGGATGTCGATCAGCTGGATGAGTTCGTCCGCCGCCAGGCTCGGGCCGCATTTCATGCCAATCGGATTTTTGATGCCGCGGCAGAACTCGACATGGGCGTGATCAGGCTGGCGGGTGCGGTCACCCAGCCAGACCATATGGCCGGAAGTGGCATACCAGTCGCCGGAGGTTGAATCGACGCGGGTAAGCGCCTCTTCGTAACCGAGCAGCAAGGCCTCGTGACTGGTGTAGAACTCGGTCTGGCGCAACTGGTGGGCGGTATCGGGGTTGATACCGCAGGCGCGCATGAAACCCATGGCCTCGGTGATGCGGTCGGCCAGGGCCTGATACTGGGCCGATGAGGGCGAGTCTTTCAAAAAACCCAGCGTCCAGCGGTGGACGTGCTCCAGATTGGCATAACCACCGCCGGCAAAGGCGCGCAGAAGGTTCAAGGTCGCCGCCGACTGGCGGTAGGCCATGATCTGGCGCTCCGGATCCGGCTCGCGTGATTTGGCGTTGAATTCGATATCGTTGATGATGTCACCGCGATAGCTTGGCAATTCGACATCGCCCTGCTTTTCAAAGTCGGACGAACGAGGCTTTGCGAACTGGCCAGCGATGCGCCCGACCTTGACCACCGGCTGGCCGCCGGCGAATGTGAGAACAACAGCCATTTGCAGGAACACCCGGAAAAAATCGCGGATGTTGTCGGCATTGTGCTCATCGAAACTTTCCGCGCAGTCTCCACCTTGCAAAAGGAAACCTTTTCCCAGGGCAACACGGGCCAGTTTGCGGCGCAGCTTGCGGGCCTCTCCTGCAAATACCAGCGGAGGAAACTCCGACAGACGTCTTTCAACTGTCTTCAGGGCGTCCTGATCGGCGTAGGCGGGAACCTGAATGATCGGTTTGTCGCGCCAGCTCTGCGGCGTCCATGCGGTCGGCATATTTGTTACTCCTGGTACACATACAAAGGCTCGAACACGATGTCAGTGCTCGAACCCAATTCGATTGTCCATATACAGGGCCAGCTTCACGGGGTCTAGGTTATACGGGCCTTTAGAACCCACCACATGTCGCAGCACAGGCCGATTTCCGGCGCACCGTGTCGGCATAGGTTATATACCGGTGAGACCGGCATGACCAGAACGGTTTTGGCGTCTGCGAAGGCACGATAACCCGACGTTAACACAATTGAGCAACACTCCCAGATGACTGAAATTTCGTCGTGGGAACGGGATTGTGGAAGAGTTCATCGTACTTTTTGACAGTAGCAGCTGGATCATGGCGCGCGAATTCATGATGACCGGTAAACCGCCGTTATTTACACAGATTCTGGTGCTCAACACGCTCGCATTGATCTTCTGGATCGTGCGGCGCATGCGCGGAGCATCGGCCCTGCGAGCTCAGACAGCCAACACCGTGCAAGCTCTGCTGATTGCTGCAAATTGTTTCGTGCTGTTGAACGGCGATTTCAAGCTCGTAGATTTTTCGCGCGTACTGAATATTTTCAGCTAGTTGCACTTGCGTCGGAACGCACAAACGCTGCAAACTTGGGCGCATGCGCATAGCCGAGCCCAGTTTTACCATTGGAATTGAAGAAGAGTACCTGCTGGTCGACAAGACGAGCCGGGACCTGGTGTCGGATGCGCCTGCCGAGTTGATGAAAGCGTGCGAGGATGCGCTAGGGGGGCAGGTCAGCCCGGAGTTTCTTCAGTGCCAGATCGAAGTCGGCACCCAGGTTTGCACGACAGTCAAGGAGGCGCATGCCGATCTGGCGCACTTGCGGCGCACGATCGCCGATATTGCCGGTCAGCACAATCTTGCTCCCATCGCAGCCTCGACACATCCATTCGCCGACTGGACCGAACAGCGCCATACGAACAAGGAACGTTATCAGGTGCTGGCCCGCGATCTCCAGGGCGTCGTGCGCAGAATGCTGATCTGCGGCATGCATGTGCACGTGTGCATCGATGATCCCGACCTCAGGATCGATATTTTTAACCAGATGTCGTATTTCCTGCCGCACTTGCTGGCGTTGTCGACATCTTCACCGTTCTGGCAGGGCCGCGATACCGGGCTGAATTCCTACCGGCTGACGATCTTCGATAACCTGCCGCGCACCGGGCTGCCGCCGAATGTCTCCAGCTACACTGAATATGAGCGCATGGTCGGCATGCTCAAGCAGACCAAGACGATAGAGGATGCGACCAAGATCTGGTGGGACCTCAGGCCATCGGACCGGTTCCCGACGCTGGAGACGCGAATTTGCGATGTCAGCACCCTGCTCAAGGACACGATCACGATTGCTGCCATAGTGCAGGCTGTTGCGCGAATGCTGTACCGGCTGCGGTGCGACAATCAGCGCTGGCGGATCTATGACCGGTTCCTGATCAACGAGAATCGGTGGCGGGCACAGCGCTACGGTCTTGCCGAGGGGCTGATCGACTTCGGCCGCGGTGAACTGGTGCCGTATAGCGATCTGCTCGATGAGCTGATCGAACTGGTGATGCCGGATGCCGAAGCGCTGGATAGCGTTGATGAGCTGCTGGCAGCCCGTGAAATCATCAAACGCGGCACCAGCGCCGATCGTCAGCGGCGGATATTCGATGCCAGTCTTGCCCAGCGCATGAGCACAAAGGAAGCGCTCAATGCCGTGGTGGATGGATTGATCTCGGAAACGGTGACGGGCGTTTGAGGAAGGGGGACCGAATACTAACGTTCGATGACTTCCATATGGCGCTGCATGGCGACCTCGGCCGAGGCGTAGGCCTCCTGGCGCTCAACGCTCCAGTAGCGCAGCTCGTTGAGCTTGATCGGCTGGTCGGTCACCGCACAACGCACGAATTCGCCGGTCTGGACGACCTGGAAATCGGCATCCATATAGCGCAGTTTGGCCTCGCGGCCGGCTGAAAAGCTGGTTTCAAAGCGGTTCATCATTGTCCTTTAAATACCCATTTGCTGAGCCAATGACCAGAGGTACGCAATCAAAATAAGTCTCCTTGTGAGCTGCCAGGTGCCGATTTGCCCCTGGTGGGCCTGGCTTTGGGCTTTGCCGGCGCGGCATCATCGATCGTCGCACCAACGCTGTCATCGCGGAATTGCAGTGACAGATGGCCGGCCTTGCGGGCAGCCTTTGCGGTATCGAGCAGTGCGCCATTGCCGTCGCGGGCAACGGCAAAGCCGCGTTGAACGACCGATTCATAAGACAGTGAGGCAAGAAGCTTCTTGGAAGCGGCAAGACTGGTCGCCTTGGTCTGGCAATTGCGGCGAACAGCCCGGGTTGCCTGCAAATGATGGCGCTCGAGCGCGTCGCGATGGCTGATGATCTGGCTGACCAGCGGGCGGATGCTCAACCTGCCGGTAACGCGCTCATAACCGCCGCGCTGGACATTGAGATTGGCACGAAGGGCCTGGGTCAAACGGCCGGCAGCGCCATCAAAGCGCTGACGGGCAAGCGCGAGCACGTCGTCGGGCCGCGGCAGGGCCCGGGCCGCTGCGGTGATGCGGGTTTGGCGCTCATCCATAGCGCGGCGTACGGCGCGGGCCTGACGGGCACCATGATCAGCCACCTGGGCCAGAAGATCGGCGCGGACCGGAACAGCCCGCTCGGCGGCAGCGGTCGGGGTTGGCGCGCGCCAGTCAGCGGCGTAGTCAATCAACGTCCAGTCGGTTTCGTGCCCGACAGCGGAAATCAGCGGGATTTCACTGGCAGCGGCGGCGCGCACGACAATCTCCTCGTTAAAACCCCATAAGTCCTCGAGGCTGCCGCCGCCGCGCGCAACAATGATCAGGTCCGGTCTCGGATTACCGCTGTCATCGGGAAGCGCATTGAAACCGTTTATGCCGGCAGCGACTTCTTGTGCACATTTTTCACCCTGTACCCTGACCGGCCAGACCAGGACATGGCGCGGGAAACGGTCAGACAATCGATGCAGGATATCGCGAATGACAGCGCCGGTTGGCGAGGTCACGACACCTATGACGCCCGGCAGGAAGGGCAACTCGCGCTTGCGGGCTTCATCGAACAGGCCCTCGGCGGCCAGTTTCTTTTTGCGCTCCTCCAAGAGCGCCATGAGCGCGCCGGCGCCAGCAGGCTCCATGGTGTCGATGACGATCTGGTAGCGCGACTGGCCGGGGAATGTGGTGATCTTGCCCGAAACGATGACTTCAAGACCCTGTTCGGGCTGGATCCGCAGCCGGCCGGCAACGCCTTTCCAGATCACACCGTTGAGGACCGCCTTTTCATCCTTGAGATCGAGGTAAATATGTCCCGAGCCCGGTTTGGAGACGCGGCCAAGCTCGCCGCGCACCCGGACATAGCCGTAGGTGTCCTCCAGCGTGCGCTTGAGGGCAAAGGACAGCTCGGAAACCGAAAATTCGGCTATATTGGGGGCAGCTATCGGCTCATCGAGCAGTTCGCCGGTTTCCGGGTCGTATGGCCAATCTGTGGACATCAGGTCTCGAATCCTTGTTCGTGCGTTATATCAGATGCGACACAGGGTGCGAACGCAAGCTTGGTTTGAGGGATCAGTCCGGTCATGAACATTCTTCTTATCGGTTCGGGTGGGCGGGAACATGCCCTTGCCTGGGCGATTTCGGCATCGAGCCTGTGTACGAAGCTTTATTGCGCGCCGGGTAACGCCGGCATGGCCGAGGTCTCGGACTGTGTCGCGCTGCTGGCCGAAGACCATCAGGCCGTGATCGGCTTTTGCCAGGACAATGATATCGGCTTTGTCGTGGTTGGTCCCGAGGCGCCATTGGTCGACGGGCTGGCCGATAGCCTGACCGATGCCGGTTTCAAGACGTTCGGCCCGAGCCGGCTGGCGGCACAGCTTGAAGGTTCAAAGGGCTTCACCAAGGACCTGTGCCAGCGCCACAACATTCCAACTGCTGCCTACTGCCGGTTCTCAAATGAGGCCGATGCGATGGCCTATGTTCAGGTGCAAGGTGCGCCAATCGTCGTCAAGGCGGATGGGCTGGCGGCCGGCAAGGGCGTGATTATGGCCGAGACGGTTGAAGAGGCCGGCACAGCGATCACGGAGATCTTTTCGGGCAAGTTCGGCGATGCCGGTATCGAGGTCGTCATTGAGGAAATGCTGGTTGGCGAAGAAGCCTCGCTGTTTGCCTTCAGTGATGGAACCCATGTCACGGCCTTCGGCACGGCGCAGGACCACAAGCGGGTCGGCGACGGCGACACCGGTTTGAACACCGGCGGCATGGGCGCTTACTCACCGGCGCCGGTGATGGACGAGGCCATGTGCGAACGTGCGATGGCCGAGATCATCGAGCCGACAATCAAGGCAATGGCCGATGAAGGCATGCCGTATCGCGGCGTGCTGTATGCCGGGCTGATGATCACCGACAAGGGCCCAGAGCTGATCGAATACAATTGCCGGTTCGGGGACCCGGAATGTCAGGTCCTGATGATGCGGCTGAAAGACGACATCGTTACCCTGATGCTGGCAGCGTGTGACGGCACCATCGACAAAGTTTCGGTTCGCTGGCGCGATGAGGCGGCGCTTTGTGTCGTGATGGCGGCGGCCGGCTATCCAGGCAGCGTCGAAAAGGGTAGTCAAATCAGCGGACTGGAGGTTGCTGCTGAACCTGGCGATGTTGAAATTTTTCATGCCGGCACCAAGGCAGTTGAGAAAGTGATTCAAGCAAATGGCGGCCGGGTCCTGAATATTTGCGCCCTTGGCGACACGGTCGGCGCGGCGCAGCGGCTGGCTTATGAGGCGGTTTCCAAGATCGACTGGCCGGAAGGCTTTTGCCGGTGGGACATCGGCTGGCGGGCCGTCGAGCGGGAAAATCAACCAAGCTGATTGCGCACCCGTGTCTTGGCGTTAGAATACATTAATGACCGATTTGTTTCCCGGCTTTGCCAGCCAGAGCATCCTGGCCGAAGGCGCATACATATTCGTGCGCACAGGCGGCTCCGGCCCGCCTTTGCTGCTGCTGCATGGCTTTCCGCAAACCCACATGATGTGGCACCGGATCGCTGCCCAGCTGGCTGAACGGTTCACGCTGGTGATAGCCGATCTGCGGGGCTATGGGCGATCTTCTTGTCCGCTCAACAGTGAGGACAACTACACCTATTCCAAGCGGGCAATGGGGCGCGACTTGTTTAACGTGATGTCGGCGCTGGGGCATCATCATTTCACGGTGTGCGGTCATGATCGCGGCGGGCGTGTGGCCTACCGGATGGCCCTGGATGAGCCTACGCGGGTAACCAAGCTGGCGCTGCTTGATATCGTGACGACCTATGACATGTGGGAAGCATTCGATGCCGGGTTTGCGATGAACGGCTATCACTGGACATTCCTGGCGCAGGACTATCCGATGCCGGAGACCATGATCGGGGCGAACCCGCAATACTATCTCGACTGGACACTGGCGAGCTGGACAGCAAGCCGGGACCTTTCGGCCTTTGACGAAACCGCCTTGGCCGATTACCGGCAGGGCTTCACCCAGGCTGAACGATTGTATGCGGTATGCAATGATTATCGCGCCGGGTGGACCTATGACCGGGTTGCAGATGAAAAGGACCGGGATGAGGGCCGGATGATCCAATGCCCGCTCCAGGTGCTTTGGGGCAGTCATGGCATTCCGGGCAAGGGCGATGCCGGGCCGCTCGAGCTATGGCGGCCGTGGTGTGATCAGGTATCTGGCGGGCAGGTCGATTGCGGGCATTTTCTGGCCGAAGAGAACCCTGAAGGCACGCTTGAAGGTCTGATGCCGTTTCTGGAGGCAGAATGACCGGCAAGATCGACCGGCAAACAGCGTTTTCCGGTACCGGCGATGTCCGCCAAGGACATGAGTTCGATATCGGGGCACTCGAGGCCTATCTGGTCGAACAGATCGACGGGTTTTGCGGCCCGTTAAGCGTTGAACAGTTCAAGGGCGGGCAATCCAATCCGACCTACAAGCTGTCATCGCCTTCCGGAAGCTATGTGCTCAGGCGCAAGCCGCCCGGCAAGCTGCTGCCGTCGGCCCATGCGGTCGAGCGGGAATATCGGGTGATTTCGGCGCTGCACCCCATCGGCTTTCCGGTCGCGCGGCCGTATCTGCTGTGTGAAGACGATAGCGTCATCGGCACGGCGTTCTATGTCATGGGGTTTGCTGACGGGAGGGTATTCTGGAACCCTTATGTGCCGGATGTCGAGGAGACCGAGCGGGCCGGCATCTATGATGCCATGAATCAGACCATTGCCCGGCTGCATATGGTGGATGTCGCGGCCGTTGAACTTGCCGACTTCGGCAAGCCGCATGGATATGTGGCACGGCAAGTGGCGCGCTGGTCGAAACAGTATCAGGCGTCTGAGACCGAAAAGATCGGCGAGATGGACCGCTTGATGGACTGGCTGCCCGATGCTGCACCCCGGTCCGACGAGGTGGCGCTGGTCCATGGCGACTTCCGTCTCGACAACTGCATTGTTGCGCATGACGCCCCACGCATCCTGGCGGTACTCGATTGGGAGTTGTCGACACTGGGTGATCCGCTGGCCGATTTCACATATCACCTGATGCAGTGGATGATGCCGCCGTCCGAAACCGGCGCAGGTGTCGGTTCGCTGGTTGAGCATCTTGGCACTACGCCGGGCCTGCCGGCGCTGGAGGATTATGTCGCGGCCTATTGCGAGCGCACCGGTCGGTCTGGCATTTCCAATCTGGATAATTATATGGCCTATAACTTCTTCCGGCTGGCGGCGATCTTCCAGGGTATCGTCGGGCGGGTGCGCGATGGGACTGCGGCCAGCCCAAACGCCGCGGCGATTGCCAATCTGGTGCAGCCGATGTCGAAAGTGGCCTGGGATTTTGCTTTGAAGGCTGGTGCATGACGGAACACAGGATCGGATTGGCGCTGGGCGGCGGCTCGGCGCGCGGCATCGCCCACATCACCATGCTGGAAGCGTTTGACGAGCTGGGAATCAAGCCACATGCGATTGTCGGCACCAGCGCCGGTGCACTCGTCGGCGCGGCCTATGCATCAGGCATGTCGGCGGCTGAAATCCGCGAACATACCCTGTCGCTGCTTGGCACCCGACTTCACGCTGCCAAGCATATCTGGGCCAACCGCACCCGCAAACTGAACAGCCTGTTTGCGCTAAGAGGCTTCGGGTCGATGCAGATCGACGGCGCTGAACTGGTGAGGCTGGCGCTGCCGGAACGTGTCGCTGATCGGATCGAGGATACGGTCATTCCGTTTCAGATCATTGCGACCGATTTCTACGGCCAAAGCGAGGTTGCGCTTTCCGAGGGACCGATGATCGAGGCCGTAGCGGCATCAATTGCCATCCCCGGTGTGATCTCAGCGCCGGAAATCGGCGGTAGGGTGCTGGTTGATGGCGGCATGGCCAACCCGGTGCCGTTTGATAAACTGCCCCACACGTGCACCTATAAGGTTGCTGTCGACGTAACCGGCCGACCGGTGCCACGAGACGGCAAGCATCCGTCAAATATGGCGCTTGCCATCGGTTCGCTGCTTACCCTGTTTCACCAGATCGCCAAACTGCGGCGCGACCAGAACCCTCCCGATTTCTACATCGAGCCGGCTGTCGATGCCTTTCAGGCGCCGGATTTCTTCAAGGCTGAGGCGATTCTGCGGGCAGCCGTACCGGCCAAGACCGAGCTCAAAAGGGCGCTTGAGAAACTGATCTGAGCTTGCCCTCATCGCAGCTGTCCTCTACATCCGGGGCCATGACCATCAAAGTTCGCTTCGCCCCATCGCCGACCGGGCGCATTCACATTGGCAATGCCCGAACCGCAATCCTCAACTGGCTGTTTGCCCGTAGAAGGGGCGGCCAATTCGTGCTCAGGTTCGATGATACCGACCTTGAGCGTTCAAAGCAGGAGTACGCCGACGCAACGGCACAGGATCTCGCCTGGCTTGGCATCGAGCCAGATGAGACCCACTATCAGTCCAAGCGGTTCGCTCTTTACGATGCAGCGGCAGAAAAACTGAAAACCGATGGCCGGCTTTATCCGTGTTACGAAACGCCTGATGAACTGGAGCGCAAGCGCAAACGCCAGATGGCGCGGGGCCGGCCGCCGGTTTACGACCGGGCGGCGCTGGAGCTGAGCACCGACGACCGCGCAAAGCTGGAGGCGGATGGGCGCACCGCGCACTGGCGTTTCAAGCTGAACGCACGAACCGTCGGATTCGATGACCTGATCCGTGGCACACAGACATTCGATCTGGCGCATGTGTCGGACCCGGTGCTGGTGCGGGCCGATGGCACCTATCTCTATACGCTGCCGTCTGTGGTCGACGACATGGACATGGGAATCACGCACATCATTCGCGGCGAGGACCATGTGACCAATGCGGCGGTGCAGGTTGACCTGTTCGAGGCCCTAGGTGGCTCATCGCCTGGCTTTGCACACCACAGTTTGTTGACCGGCGCCGATGGCAAGGGTCTGTCGAAGCGGCTCGGGTCGCTGTCAATCGGCGGCCTGCGCGATGATGGATATGAGGCGATGACGGTGGTCTCACACGCCGCACTTTTGGGCACATCCGATGCCATTGCACCGCATACAAAGATGGATCAATTGATCGAGACCTTTGATCTCGGCAAGCTGTCGCGGGCCCCTGCCCGGTTCGATGAGACCGAACTGGCGCACCTCAACGCAAGGCTGTTGCATGAGTTGCCCTACGAGGCGGTTGCAGGCCGTGTGCAAGGTGATGCGGCATTCTGGGAGGCCATTCGCGGCAATATCTCAATGCTCTCAGAGGCCGCCGATTGGCATGACATCGTCTATGGCGACATCTCACCTGTGATCGCAGAGGCAGACCGTGAGTTTGCCGAAGCAGCTGCCGCGGCTTTGCCGGCAGGTGATCTGGACGAGACGACCTGGAAGACCTGGACCGGCGGTCTCAAAGAGACCACCGGGCGCAAGGGCAAGGGCTTGTTCATGCCGCTGCGCCTGGCGCTGACCGGCCTCGACCACGGCCCGGAACTGGCCAACCTGCTGCCGTTGATCGGACGGGACAAGGCCGAGGCGCGTTTGCGCGGTGAGACGGCTTAGCGGCTTTGACCGGACTTTCCCCACCCGCTCATCGCCGATGCAATACCCGCCCTCCCCCTTGTAGAGGCACAGACCGGGGCTGGGCGTGGGGTCTTACTCCGCTGCCTGTGGGGACGCCTCGGTTGAACCTGCTGCGCGGGCGCTGCGGCGGGCTTCGAGTGGGCCGGCGACGAGGCTTAGCATCGGTGGGATGATGACCAGGGTCAGGATGGCCGACAGGGACAGGCCGCCGACGACGACCGAGCCGAGGCCGCGATACAGTTCCGAACCTGCGCCGGGCAGAACGACCAGCGGCAGCATGCCGACGACACTGGTCAGGGTCGACATGAAGATCGGGCGAACACGGTTGCGGGTGGCCTCGGTTATGGCCTCGGCCGGCGTCATGCCTTCAGCGCGGATATGCACCAGGGTCTGGTGAACCAGCAGAATTGCGTTGTTGACGACGATACCGACTAGGATGACGAAGCCGAGCATGGTCAGCATATCGAGGCGCTGCGGGATATAGAGATTGAGCACCGTGAGACCGCCGACGCCGCCGGCTGCGGCAAGCGGCACCGACAATAGTATGATCAGCGGATAGATGAAGCTTTCAAACAGCACCGCCATCACCAGATAGACGATGATAATGGCAATCAGCAACTGGCCCTGCATGGCGTTCCAGGTGACGTTCAATTTATCGGCGGTACCGGACAGCCTGAGCTGCACACCATTCGGCAATCCCTGTTTCTCAAGTTCAGCGATCACCTGATTGCGGATCATTTCGAGGCCGGTTTCCAGCGGTACATTGTCACGTGGGGTGATCTGCAGGGTAACGGTGCGCAGGCGCTCCTTGTGCAGGATCTGGGTCGGACCCGCTGTCAGTTCGACCTTGGCGAGCGAGGACACCGGCACTATCAGACCTTCGCTTGTCAGCACCGGCAGGTTGTTGATGCCCTGGGTCTCGGTAACCTCGGTATCGCCACCCTTGAGCATCATGTCGATGCGTTCATTGCCAACGGTGACCTCAGCGATCCGCAGGCCGTCATTGAACGCATCGATCGACTGACCCAGCTCCAGTGCGGTGATGCCGGCATCGGCAAGCCGGGCACGATCTGGCGTCACCCGGACTTCAGGTGCCCCCAACTCCAGGCCCGGGACAGGCCGGAAACCGTTCCCTTCGCTGCGCGGCAAGACCTTATCCACCTGCCCGGCTGCCTGGACAGCAACACCGAAGATGGTTTCAAGATCGGGGCCGGAAATGTCGAGATCGATCTGCCGGCTGCCGCCAAGACCTCGTCCGAACAACGATAGCTGGCTGGCGAACCCATAGGTGCCGGGCTGGTCATAGACGATGCGGTTCAACGGCTCGCGCAATTCGCTCGCCCGGCTGGGATCGATCGCGGCAGCGCCGATAAAGGTAAAACGCGGGCTGGCAACAAAGAAGAACCTGTCCAGCTTGGGCGGCTCGCCGGGCTTGGACTCAGGGCCGTGCAACGTCGACCACAGCGGCCGCGTTGCGTCTTCGAAACGACCGGCGATCTCGGTCATGGTGGCAAGATTGTATCCTGGCGGCGGGATCAGGCTGACAAACACCAGGTTACGATTGCCGTCGGGCAGATATTCCAGCTTGGGCAGAAACTTGATCGCAGCCATGGTTGCTGCGCCAGATACAATCAAAACCGCCAAAATGGCCAACATCTTGCTGCGCAGCATCAATTTGGCATAGCCGACGATGGTGGCGACAAAGGCATCGGCCAGATGATCGATTCCCGGCAGCCGCAACCGCGTAAACTCGCCGGTCTGACTGGTGCTGGAGCTCACCAACAGCCGGCTGGACAGCGCCGGAAGAACCGTCACCGAAACGATCAGCGACAACAACACTGACACCGAGATGGCAACGGCAATGTCACGGAACAACTGGCCGACTTCGAGCTGCATGACCAGGATAGGGATGAACACCATGACCGTCGTCAGCGCCGACACGAACACGGCACCCCAGACCTGTCTGGCGCCTTCATAAGCTGCTTTCATGGGCGACAGGCCCTTCTCGCGCAGCCGGAAGATGTTCTCCAGAACCACGATCGCGGCGTCGACCACCATGCCGACGGCAAAGGCGAGTCCAGCCAATGAGATGACGTTGAGCGACCGCCCAAGCGCTGCCATGGCAACGAACGAACCGACCACCGAGACCGGAATGGCAATCGAGACAATCAGTGTTGCCCGCCAGGAGCGCAGGAACAACAACAGGATGATCGCGGCCAGCGTGCCGCCGACCCAGATGTTCTGTTGGACCAGATCGATGGCGGCATTGATGTAGACCGTCTCGTCGTAAACGTGGCGCAGCTTGAGGCCTGCGTTCTTGATCGGGCCAGCCTGCAATTCGGCGACAGCTTGCTTGATGCCGGCCATGGTCTCGATGACATTGGCGCCGGTCTCTCGCTTTGCGTTGAAGGCGAGCGCCGGTTGGGCGAGCTGGCGGATGCGGGCAGCC
This sequence comes from Hyphomicrobiales bacterium, assembly GCA_013002595.1. Classification (GTDB taxonomy): domain Bacteria; phylum Pseudomonadota; class Alphaproteobacteria; order Rhizobiales; family Aestuariivirgaceae; genus JABDJG01. The sequence goes on from JABDJG010000369.1 coordinate 14,803, forward strand.
GGATCCTTGTAGGCGAAACCGACATCGGCAATGTCGCCAACCGAGACGCGACCGACACGACCGGTGGTGCTGTCTTGTTGCGAACGCAATACGACAGTTCTGATGGACTCAATAGTATTGAGCTCACCCTCGGTGCGCACGACGTAGGAGCGTTTGCCTTCATCGACATCGCCGGCGCTGATCGCGGCATTGGCACGGCGCAGTGCGCCGGTGACGTCACCGACCGTCAGGCGGTAACGGGCCAGAAGCTCAGGCTTGACTGTGATGCGGATTTCGCGCTCGCTGCCACCGTAAATCGTGACCTCGGACACACCGTCGACCCGTTCGATGCGATCTTTCACCACTTCGCGCATGAAGTCGCCGAACTCATGGACCGGCGTGACATTGCCGACCTGGCGGGTGATGATGAACCAGGCAATTGGCCGGTCCTCGGCGCCCGCGAGCGACAAGGTGGGCTCGTTGGCCTCGTCGGGATAACCGTTTACCCGGTCGAGCCGGTTGGAAACCAACAGCAGGGACTTATCCATATTGGTGCCGATTTCGAACTCGAGCGTAATGCGCGCACTGCCGTTGCTGGATGTACTCTCGATGGAATTGAGGCCACTGATACCCTTGAGCACCTCTTCCTGGCGATTGGTGATTTCGCGCTCAATCTCGGCTGGGGCTGCACCGCCCCAGCTGGTGTTGATGGTGATCACCGGCCGGTTGACGTCCGGCGCCAGCTGAATGGGGATCGTCTTGAGCGCAAGCCAGCCGAACAACACGACCATGATCACCGCTGAGACCACAGCGATCGGTCTGTCGATAGAGGTTTTGATCAGGTTCATCGAAGCCCTGCACTAATACCGGTCAAGAACCGGTTCTGATCTTGACCGTGGCACCCGGCTGCAAACGCTCGTTGCCGCGCACCACGGTTACATCGCCGGTCTTGAGACCGGCGGTGACAACAATCCGCGATCCGGTCGCTTCGCCGAGCTGGACCTGGCGCGAGGCGGCCTTGCCATCTTCTATGACATAGACCAGCGCCTGACCGGACTTGCGGATGATGGCATCCTTGTGGACGGTTACCACATCGCGTGCCGGACCGATCGGCAAATGCACGGTGATGGTCTGCTGATCGGCGATGCCGCTCACGCCATCCGGCCAGGTCGGCGTGAAGCGGACCGGGCGGGTGCGGGTCATGGGATTTTCGACCGGCAGCATGGAGCGTACGGTGGCCGCCAGCTCAGTGCCATCTTCAAACGTTGCCCTGACGCGGTAGCCCGGTTTGATGCCGCCAACCCTGGTTGAGGGCACGTCGGCCTCGATTTCCAGCTCGCTGTCGGACAACAGCCTGGCAACGGCATCCCCGATGCGCAGGTAACTGCCTGCTTCCGTGAGTTTCTCGACAACCACGCCATCAAACGGTGCAACAATGCGCGAGCGGTCGACTTCCAGCTTGATGACCGCGGCCGAGGCCTTCCGGGTGGCGATGATCGCCTCATCACGCAGGATCCTCGAGCGTGCCTTGAGTAACTCCTGCTGGGCGGTTTCGAAACGCGACTTCGAGAAGGCACCGGATTTTTTTAACTGCGTCTGGCGTTGCAATTCCTGTTCGGCAAGCGTCAACTCGGCCTGGGCGGTCTGAAGGTCTGCCCTGGCTGACTCTATCTGGGCCTCAAGCACCCGCGCCTCGGCCTTCTTGGTGTCGTGGTCAAGCTCAGCGATCAGCTGGCCCTGCCTGACCCGGTCACCTACCTGGACGTGGACCGCCCTGACCGCGCCGGCAACTTGGGCGGCAATCCGGCCAGTGCGCTCAGACACCACACGGCCGATGACCGGAATGGTTTGCGACAAAGGTTCTGAGCGCACCTCATCTACACCGACAACCGTTGCCTGCTGGGCGACGGCCGGCATGGCAAGTATCGGCAGCACGGCCAGACCCGTGGCAAACATCAGGCGCAGTATGGTTGTACGTCGTATCATTGCGATCGTTTGCCGTTCCAAAATTCTAAGGACGCGGAATCTCCTGCGTGTCGTCGGGCACCTTGTAGCCGCGCTGTACCGCCGGCCGGTCCGCTATCACATTGTACCATCTGGTGACGTTTTTGTATTCGCTCAAGTTAACCTGCTGCCATTCGAAGCGCGCGCACCACGGAAAGATCGCCATATCGGCAATGGAATAGTCGCCGGCAACATATTCAACTTCGGCAAGGCGGCGGTCCAAAACACCGTATAAACGCTTGGTTTCGTTATAATAACGTTCCTCGGCATAGGGCGCCTTGCCGGGGTTGAACTTGAGGAAATGATGGGCCTGGCCGAACATCGGCCCCTGGCCACCCATCTGCCACATCAGCCATTCCAGTGTGCTCCACTTGGCCGGGCCGGATGAGGCATAAAACTTGCCGGTTTTCTCGGCCAGATAGATCAGGATTGCGCCGCTTTCAAAGACCGACTGACCATTGTCCTGATCGATCATCGCCGGGATCCGGTTATTCGGTGAAATCTTCAAGAAGTGCGGCTGGAACTGCTCGTCCTTGCCGATGTTGATCGGGTGTACATTGTAGGCAAGCTCCATTTCCTCAAGGGCGATGGCGGCCTTGCGTCCGTTGGGCGTGCCCCAGGTGTAGAGATCGATCATCAACTATCCTTTTTCTTGTTAGCCAAGCTCGGCATATCCCAGCGCCGCAGCATCTGCTTCCTGCTGGAGTACACGGTCGTAGGTGTCGCGGGAGGTAAACTCAAGCCCCTCAATGAAAAGTGATGCACGGGTGTCTGCCAATGTGGGTTCGTGAAACGCTTTTGCAAGCGCCAGTTTGAGCCGGTGAAGTTCGGTCTGTGGTCTGCCGGTCCTTGTTACATAAGGCAATGCCGGTGCGCTGGGGCTGTAGGCAATAACACGCAGATTATCGGTGATGTGCGAACGGTGTTTGCGGCCGAACGCAAAGCTGATGCAATCAATCGCGGCCACGTCTGCCTTGCCGTCGGCGATCATTTGCATCGATGCGGGGTGCCCGCCCGAACGGGACAGCCTGCCGAAAAAACGGCCATTGTCGGCAAGCGGCGCAAAGACCGAGCGCAAGGCAAGGTGTCCGGACAGCGAATCTTCACCGTTGTAGGTGGCATGGGCTCCCTTGAGATCAGCGGGGACCGCAAAGTCGCTGGCTTTGTTGACGACGATTGCGCTGGTGTATTCGGCGCCGGTGCAGCCCTCGACACCGTAAATTGGGGCGGCCAGCAACTCCAGATAACCGTCAAACTCATGCGTGAGCGGGTAACCGCAGGTCTGTGAAATCAACAGATCCGGCGATCGCCAATGTGTCTTCACACAAGTGCTGCGCTCCAATGTTTCGGGGACCTGCGAGAAACCTTGTTCGCGCAGAGCCGCGGCAATGCCGGCCCACAGCCTGTCAGTTTCGGCGCGGGCTTCGGGCCAGTCGTACATACCAAGTGATGCGATCATACTGCATACCTTGCCAGATCACGCAGTTTGCCGGGACAATCGTTGGGTTGCACACGGGCATGACGGATCAGATCATCGAAGTGACCGGTCAGCACGCGGATGTGTTCGGTCGAATTGAAAACGAAATACATATCACCAACATAGATCGCCGCGCGTTGCGGGCCAAATACCGTGTAGGGCACCGAGAAGCGCTCACGGCCATCGAACAGGAAACAGCGGTAGGCCGGATAGTTCTGCTCAAGCTCATCGGCCATATGGATCAACTGCTGGTGGCGCTTGCCGGCATCCAGTCCACTCCATACCCCCTGCCCGCAGGCAAAGACCTCAAAACTCTGTATCGGGAGGCAGACTTCGATTTCACTTGCCTCACCGGCCGCATGGGCAATGTGCTCATGCGCGACATCGCGCCAGGCAGCAGCAGCGGCCTCGTCGAGCAGGCCGGTCTCATAGGTGATTACCTCGTCGATCTTCAGCTGATCGGGCAATGTTGCCGGCACATAGCGCACCTTGTAGCCACGCGCCTGTTCATGCCACAGGGCAAGACGTTCATCGGCCGGGCGTGAGGCATCCGGCTCAATGACCAGCTGTGGAACGATATCTGTTGCGACCTGGTCTTCCTGCGACAGGCCAAGCAGCCAGTCGACGCTGACCGAGTGGCGGGTTGCAATCCGCGCGATGGTCTCAGCCCGCGGCAAGCGGACGTTGTTCGGCGACATGAGCTGCGACAGCGTCGAGCGGTCGAGCCCGGCCCGCGCGGCAAACTGCGAGCGTGACACGGCAGCCCGTTCGATCAACTGGCTGAGCCGTTCGCGGAAAGTCTCAACGGTCTGGCGTTTGTCCATTCAAATTCCGTGATCTCTGCTGTTTATAATTATCACCACGATTTCCATTTGTGTGCAACAATCAACATTTCGTGCACAAGATCGCGTTTTATTTGGGCCGAAACGCGGCTAAATTTTGTCCAAAGGGGTAACGTGAATGCAGGCTGATGTGGGCGAAGCTGTGCGTTCCAAAACCGGCATCGAGTGGCGGACAATGTTGCTCGTAATGTTGTGCTGGTTGGCGTACGGCTTGTTGACATATTTCTGGCAGGACCTTGGCTGGCTGATCGTTGCACCGGCCGGCAGCTATATTTTATGTTTTTACGGCTCGTTGCAGCATGAAGCCGTACATGGCCACCCGACCCGCTCGAACCTTGTCAACGAGGCGCTGGTGGCTTTACCGATTGGCATCCTGTTTCCCTACCGGCGATACAGGACAATGCACATCACCCATCACAACAACGATCATCTGACCGATCCGGCACGTGATCCCGAAAGCAGTTATCTGGAACCGCGGATGTGCGCCGGTCTGCCGGCGCCGTTGCGATTGCTGTACACGCTCAACAACAGCCTGTTGGGCCGGTTGGTGCTGGGGCCGGCGATCACCGCCGTGAGGTTCCTGGCGCAGGAGATACGGTTGATCGCCGGCGGTAATTTCACCGTTGTGCGCATCTGGGCAGCGCACATCATCGGCCTGATGCTGGTATGGGCCTGGGTCAGCGGCGTGTGCGGGATGCCGTTCTGGCAGTATATCATGGGCATCGCTTACTGGGGCCTGTCGCTTACCCTGCTGCGCTCGTTTGCCGAGCACCGGGCGCATGCGAACACCGGCTGCCGGACGATCATTGTCGAGAGCAATCCGGTGATTTCGCTGATGTTCCTCAACAACAACCTGCACATGGCGCATCACGAGGAACCGGGCATCGCCTGGTACCGATTGCCGTCATATTATCGTGCGAACAAGGATCGGCTCTTGCATGAAAACTGCGGGTATCTGATCAAAGGCTACAGACAAATGTTTCGAGACTTTGCACTCACACCAAAAGAGCCGTTGGCGCATCCGCTGCCGGAAAGTCTTGAAAAGTAACGGGAAGGACTACGCCATGACCACCAACCAACTGCCTGAGAGCGCAAGCTATGTCGTAATCGGCGCTGGCATGCACGGCATGTCGACGGCCTGGCATCTGGCCATGGCGCTGGAGAAATCCGGCAAGGGCAAGGGCTCCGATGTGGTCCTGATCGACAAGACCGGCCCGGGTGCCGGCGCGACCGGTGTTGCCTGTGGCTGCGTGCGCAATTTCTATATGACCGGGCCGCTGCACACGATCCTCAGGCATTCGGTCGATGTTTGGCAGTCGGATCCTGCCAATTTCGGTTTCCAGCAGGTCGGCTATGTTTCGGTCGGTGAAGACAACCAGACATCGGACTACGAAAAAATCCACAAGAGCCAGAACGATGCCGGCTATGCGGCCTACCTCTATGTCGGCTCGGAAGCCAAATCCTACCTGAAATCGATCTGGCCGGACTTCAACACCGACAAGGCCGATGTTGTCCTGCATGAAAAGCCGTCAGGCTATGCCGGCACTCATCTGGCGGTTCGGGGCCTGCATGAAAAATGCGTCCAGTGGGGCGTCAACTGCGTTTTCGGCCCGGCGGTGACCGGCTATGACATGACCAACGGGCGGGTCACAGCGGTCAACACATCTGAGGGTTCGATCAAGGCCGACTGCGTGGTGATCTGTGCCGGGGCCTGGGTTTCCGAGCACTGGAACTGGCTCGGCAAACCGCGCACCCTCAACATGCGTTATCCTGACGGCGGCGTTACCGAAGGTGCTGACATGTGGACGTTCTGGCGCCTGCTGGAGGGCGAGGTCGAACTGAAAGAGGGTGAGACCTACCGCACGCCGGACGACAAGGACCCGCCGGTGCTGCATGTCGAGCTCATGAACACCGATGTCGTCACCGACGACGGCAAGACATTCCCGGATCTGCATTTTTACACCTACC
>JABDJG010000374.1 GCA_013002595.1 Hyphomicrobiales bacterium
GTTGGCATGGCCGGCCCCTACGGCATGATCCGCGCCCATGATATCCGCGACTGGGCCCAGCGCCAGGAAGACTGCCACGATCTTTATGCCCACCGCCGGCCGTTCTTTCACGACGCCTTCTGGCAGATGCACTGCGCCGTTCGGCTCGACCACCCGCCGACCTTCAAATTGACTGAGGAAGAGCAGGCCAATCGTTTCTACCGGTTCCTGGAGCGCACCTGGATGGCCCAGCAGCTGCCCTGGGCGATCGTCTTCTGGCTGATCGGCGGCTGGAGCTGGGTGGTCTGGGGCATTGCCGTGCGCGTTGCGGTCTCGCTCACCGGCCACTGGCTGGTCGGCCATTTCGCCCACCGCACCGGCCACCAGGGCTGGTCGGTCGATAACGTCGCCGTCCAGGGCTACAACGTCAAACACATCGCCTTGCTCACCTTCGGCGAGAGCTGGCACGGCAACCACCACGCGTTCCCGGAATCAGCCCGCATGGGCCTTGAAGACGGCCAGCTCGACCCCGGCTGGTGGCTGATCAAGACGCTGGAATTCTTTGGACTGGCCAGGGACCTGCGCGACCCCGGCAACATAACCCACCGCGCCGGCCTGCGCCGGCTCGAGCGCGATGAAGAGCCTGGACGATCCGACACCCTCCCGTCCGTCATCCCGGGGAAAGCCGGTATCCAGGGCTAGCAGGGAAACACCAGGTTCTGCAGTTCTAGAGCGCGATCGTCTTTGATTGAATAAATCAAAGACGTGAATCGCCCTCTCACATATTGTCGACGATCAGTTCACGTTTTGATGTTTCCATCAAAACGTGAACTGATCTAGCCTCAGCTGGCCGCCAACTCGTCCTTCAGCACGCGCTTGGCGTCCTGCCGCGTCTCGTTGGGCAGGCCTTCGCATTCCAGGAACACCCGCTTGGTGCACCTGGCGCAGATGCTCAGATCGATGTCCTGTACCGCGGCGGCCAGTGCCTCGCCCTTTGAAATGTGCAGATGGTCCTCACCGATTTCCTGAACCACGTGGAACCGGCGCAGATCCTCGATCAGCGGCTGGAACAGCGCGACAATGTGAAAGATCCCGCCCCGGGCGCGCACCTTGCGGATTTCCTCGATCAACAGATCGGCGCCGGCCAGATCAAGCTTGCCGTTGCCTTTGAGGTAGAAAATGATCAGCTTTTGGATCGGCCGCTCCCGCTCGATCCGCCGGAACTGTTTTTCGACATGTTCGACCGAGCCGAAATAGAGCGGGCCTTCCAAACGCTTGGTGAGGATTTGCGGGCATTCCGGCAGCTCGTGCATTTCGGCATTGCGGAACTTGCGGCGCCCCGAGGCGGTGACCACCGGCGTGCTGATGATGACCGCCGGGTGCGAGGTCTGGTAGATGAACACCGCAAACGAGGCGATGACCCCGACATAGATCGCAAAATCGAGTTCGATCAAAAGCCCGGCGAGCAACGTCAGCACCAGGATGACGGTCTCGGGCATACTGGTCGTGACGACATGATGCAGCTCCTTCAGATCGATCAGCCGCCAGGCAACGAACAGGATGACACCGGCCATCGCCGGCACCGGCACATGGGCGATCAGCGGCGAGACGAAAAACAGGATCGCGACAAGGAACCCGCTGGCGAAAATGCCCGACAGCGGCGTGACCGCACCGGCCGCCGCGTTGACCCCGCTGCGGGTGAACGAGCCCGAGCCCGCATAGCACTGGAAGAACCCGCCAACGGCGTTCGACAGGCCCTGGCCGATCATTTCCTGGTTGGCATCGAACTTTTCCTTGCGCCGCACCGCAAAGGCCCGTCCGATCGAGATCGCTTCAAGCAGGCCGACCAGCGCAATGGCGGCAGCGCCCGGCGCCAGCGCGCTGATGTCGCGGGCCGCAAACGTCGGCGGCGTCAGGCTTGGCAGTGCCGATGTCAGCGCACCGACCATGGCAACGCCGTGATCGGCGGCCCCGATCGCCCAGCCCAGGCCCGAGCCGAGCACCAGCCCGATCAGCAGCCCCGGCAGCCGCGGCACAAGACGCGTCAAAACCAGGACGCTGATGAGGGTTGTTGCAGCAATGGCCAGCGCGGCAAGGTTGATATGCGTGCCCTCTTCCGCAACCCGCCAGAGCCGTTCGATCGCGTTCCCGCCGCGCTCAACCTCAACACCGAGCGCACCGGCCAGCTGGCTGACGCCGATCAGCACCGCTGCCGCGGCGGTAAACGCCGTCATCACCGAGTGCGAGACAAACGAGATCAGCCCGCCGAGCCGGGCAATGCCGGCGATCATCTGGATCACCCCGACCATCACAGTGATCAATAGTGCCAGCTCGATGAAGCGCGGCGTGCCGGCATCGGCCATGCCCGACAAGGTGGCGAACAGGACTGCCGATATCGCCGTCGTCGGCCCGGAGATCATCACCATCGAGGAGCCGTAAAGCGCGGCAATCACTGCCGTCACCATCGCTGTGTAGAGGCCATATTCCGGCGGCAGCCCGGCAATCGTTGCAAACGCCACGCCCTGCGGCAGCACGATCGCCGCATTGGTAAAGCCGGCCATTGCATCGATGCGCAGGCTTGACGGTGTCACCTGCGCCCACCATTCACGGGCCGGAAAGGGATCCAGCCGCAAAGCCTGCGCGATCGGGCTTAAATTCATTGATCTGTCCAAAATGTTCGGAGAAGCGGCATAGAGGAAGCGGCATAGAGTATGTTTTGCTTATACGGAACCATTTGACGGAACATAATGCCAATCCATTGTGCACCGCAACATCCAGATGTCGATGAAACCTGGTCCACATTGCCGCGCCAGGCGCCGTAAAGGTCCCATAACCCGCTCGCGAAAGAGTGGACGTCAAGCCGCGGATTTGCCGATAGCGCGGGCACACATTACGTGGTTATCTGGGCATAAGCCGCATGCGGTCACTTGTTGGCAAAGGTCTTCGCATGACAGTCTGGCCTGGGCATTGGGATTACATCGAATGCGAACAACCGACGCCATAAAGCTGGTTCTATCCATTGCGCCGGCGGCAATAGTCGTTCTTGCCGCCCATGCCGGCAACCACACGCCATTCCAAATTCCCACGCCGTTCCTCACCATCTTTGCCTGCGTGACTTTCGCCGGGGCCATGAACGGACGCGTTTCCGGAACGATCGCCGGCATCTTCGCAGGACTGTATGTCGGCCATGGTTATTTCGAGGGCTTTGGTCCGGAAAAACTGACAGGCGGACCTGTTCAGGCAACGATCGGCAGCACACTCTACATTGCCACCGGATTCCTGATTGGCCTGATCCGCGACCAGCGCGACACCGGTGCGGCCAGGCTGATCGAAATCGAGCGCGAGCGTACCGCGGCTGAAAAAGCCGTCCTGCAGAAGGCCCTCGATCACAACGAGGCGCTCTTCGAACAGGCGCTGAATGTTGCAGGTATCGGGTTGTGGGTCTGGGACTTCAAGCAGGATCGCTGTGAATTCTGTTCCGAGCTTGGCAGCAAAATGAACGACCTTACCCCCGAAGAGTTCATCGAAGCCACTTCATCGAGCGAATACGGTCATGGGCTAATACACCCGGACAGCCGGAAGGCCTATCTGGCCGCATGTAAAGAGGTCGAACATGGTGGCACGGTCAACCACGAGTACAAGGGATTAAAGAAGAACGGCGATACAATTTACGTGCGCGAGACCCTGGCGCCGATCCGAAACGAGGACGGA
>JABDJG010000079.1 GCA_013002595.1 Hyphomicrobiales bacterium
CCTCAAGACTGTCGTCGTCGATTATTCCGGCGCCACTCATGACGCTTTTGTCATGCGGGTCGTCAAATAGTGGCAAAGACGTTCAAAAGGTCACACAGCGTCGCGCTCAATTATGTCGATCAAGGCAGCGGCGAGCCGGTTATGCTGATCCATGGCGTCGGTTCGGCGCTGGATGCCTGGGACGGCGTCATTGCCGCCATGCGCCCGGACCGCCGCTACATCCGTTTCGACCTGCGCGGCCATGGCCGGTCCGCCCATACACCGGGCCCCTACAGCCTCAACGACTTTGTAGAAGACACCATCGCCCTCCTGGACCATCTGGATATCGCCAAGGCCGATCTCGTCGGTTTTTCGCTGGGCGGTCTCATCGCACAGGCCATCGCGCTTGATCATCCACACCGCCTCAATCGGCTCGCCCTCATCTCGACAATCGCCGGCCGCACGCAAGACGAGCGCGAAACCGTCCGCAAACGGGCCGAAACCCTCAAATCCGAAGGCGCCGTTACCCATCTATCAGTCGCCGTGGACCGCTGGTTCACCGATGAATTCCGAAAGGCCCACCCCGACGTGCTGGAAGCCCGCCGCAAACGCTCGCTGGAAAACAACCCTGAGTGCTATGCTGCCGCCTACGAGGTGCTGGCCGGCAACGACCTCGCCGGCCGCCTCAGCGAAATCAACGTACCGACGCTCGTCATCACCGGCGAGAACGATATCGGCTCAAATCCCCGCATGGCCCGCCTCATTCACGACCGCATCGACGGCAGCGAATTGCATATCCTGCCGTTGGTGAAACACGCTGTTCTGCTGGAATCACCTGTAAAGATCGCAAGTCTGTTGGAAAATTTTCTAAGCTCAAATCGCCATCATGGCGACCGCCGGGATTCTTAAGCATCCATAACCTTCTACCAGAACTGCCGGGCCTCGGCGTTCGCCGGTTGACGACCCCTGTTTCAGGCTGGCCACAATGTTCAAGTTTGTTCCTTGAACGTTCTCGTTGATCGACCAGGTTCATAATCTGATTTGCCCCGAATTATATTTATTAAGTCAAAACAAAAGCTTAGACGACGTTTTTGGTTCAGAAATCCGGCCATACTTTGGCGCTCAAAGCAGCCCCAGTTCGGCCAGTTCAAGCCGCATCTTGGCCGGCAGCTCCGCATCTCCGGCAAGCTTGGACAGATCGGCGGGGGCATCTTCGTCCTTCAGATAGCGCCACCCCTGAAAGGCCCGCCGCGGCACCGGCTTGACCAGCACCAGTTCAGGATCGAACACCAGCCGGCACCGGTTGATGCCATCGATATCGGTGAACGGCTCGATATCGATGATCTGTTGACGCACCGTGATCATTGCCCGGATCACCCAATACAGCGAGCCGCCGTCCAGCACCTCATCGCGCCGACGCGGGATCATCCGGGTGACATGAAAAACCCTCTTGTTCTCGCGCAGCCGGCGTTTTTGCCAGTCCACCAGTTCAGAGACGTCGCTGACGCCGACGCACAGTTTGAGTAAATGCAGAGCCACTGGACACCAAACTTGTTTAGAGCACGATCAGGTTAGATTGACTCAATCTAACCTGTGAATCGCCCTCTATCATATTCACGACGATCAGATTTATCGTTTTTGATTGTTTCAATCAAAAACGATTCTGATCTTGTACTTCCTGATTGCAGGCCATTATGCTCGTTTTAGGACGGCATGAGGAGTGCGGGCTGGGGTTTTTCCCCGGTCTCGTGCATCATTACGTCAGGAGTACGTCATGTCCGTCGCAAAAGTCATCGAACTTACATCAAGTTCTGAAAAATCCATCGAAGACGCCGTGCAGCAGGGCGTCAAACGCGCAGATGATACCATCAACGATATCGAAGGCGTATGGGTCCAGGACGTCAAGGGCATCGTCAAGGGTGGCAAGGTCGTTGAATGGCGCACCAATTTGAAAGTGACGTTCGTACTCAAGGAATAACGATCATCCGGCCGCTTCATCGCTGGCGAGAACGATAACAACCTGGCCCTCCTGGACCTGATCGCCCTCGCCGGCGCCAACCGACTGGACCGTGCCGGCAAAACCGGCCTTGAGGCTGTGCTCCATCTTCATCGCTTCAAGCACCGCCAATTGTTCGCCCTTGGCGACATGCTGACCGGGTTCGGCCAGCATCTGGATGATCTTGCCTGACATCGGCGCTTTCAGGCTGGCGCTGGCAGCGCCTGCCTCTTCATCGCGGTTGAGCATGTCCTGGAGCGTCACATCAAGATGGACATCGAGCACCGAGACAAGCACCCGCCCACCGGCCGGATCTGCCCAGACATCGGCCTCAAGCGAGTCATTGTCGACGATGCACGCCAATTCCACCGGGCTCAGCACGCCATGGCTGACAACGCCCGTCACATCACCGTCGTCACCGGTAACCGTGTAATGGCGATCGGCCTCCTTCCAGTCGATCCGAACCGTCAGATCCTGGCCATTGACCCTTAGATGCAGCCAGTCACAACGCGGCAGACCCGCCATGGACCAGCCGGTAAGGCCCGACCAGGGCGTCCTGTGTGCATCCTGTTTCAATGACTGCAGCCAGGCCTCGGCCGCGACGATCAGCGCCTTGCCCGGTATCTCCGCATCGCACAGGTTATCGAGATGCTGATCGATATAGCTCGTGTCGAAATCGGCCTCGATAAATGCCGTTTCGGTAATCAAACGCCGGTTGAACGCCAGATTGGAGCGCAATCCAAGCACTGTCGATGCAGCAAGCGAGGCCGCCAGCCCGGCGATGGCATCGCCTCTGGTGGGCCCGTGAAAAATCATCTTGGCGATCATCGGGTCGTAATAGGCCGAGATCACCGCACCTTCCTCAACGCCTGTATCGATCCTGAGGCCCGGCCGTCCCGCCGGCCACTTCAGCACATTCAGCTTGCCGGCTTGCGGCAGAAAGCCGGAGTTGGGGTCTTCAGCATATACCCGCGCCTCGATCGCATGCCCGGTGATCGAAATGTCTTTCTGGGCCAGTGGCAGCGGCTCACCAGCAGCAATGCGGAACTGCCACTCGACCAGATCGACCCCCGTGATCGCCTCACTGACCGGATGTTCGACCTGCAGCCTGGTGTTCATCTCCATGAAGTAAAACCCGTCCGGGCGCAGGCCCTTGGCGCCATCGGCGATGAACTCGACCGTGCCGGCGCCGCGATAGTTCACCGCCTTGGCCGCATTGACGGCGGCTGCACACATCTTTTCGCGCACCTTGGCCGGCATGTCCGGCGCCGGTGCTTCCTCGATGACCTTTTGATGGCGGCGCTGCATCGAACAGTCACGCTCATAAAGATGGCCGCAATTGCCCTTGGCGTCGGCAAACACCTGCACCTCGATATGGCGCGGAGCGGCCACATAGCTCTCGATCAGCACCTGGGCATTGCCGAAGGCAGCTTCGGCCTCCCGCCGGCACGACTTGAGCGCGTCGGCAAACCCGGCCGCCTCATCGACGCGCCGCATACCCTTGCCGCCGCCACCGGCAACCGCCTTGATCAGCACCGGATATCCGGTCTCATCGGCCATGGCCTTGAGATGGTCATCGCTCTGGTCATCGCCCTGATAGCCGGGCACCACCGGCACGCCGGCCTTCAGCATCAGATCCTTGGCGGCATGCTTCAGTCCCATGGCGCGTATCGCATCGGCGCCCGGGCCGACAAACACGATACCAGCCGCCTCGCAGGCATCAGCAAATTCGGCATTCTCCGACAAGAACCCATACCCGGGGTGTATGCACTCAGCGCCACTCGCCTTTGCGACCTCAAGTATACGGGTAGCATCAAGATAACTCCGCGCCGCCTCGGCCGGGCCGATCAGATGGGCTTCATCGGCCACGCGCACATGCAGCGCGTCTGCGTCAGCCTCCGAGTACACCGCAATCACCCGCATGCCCAGCTGATGGGCAGATCGCGCCACCCGGCAGGCAATCTCGCCGCGATTGGCGATCAGAACTGATTTCAGCTTCATCTGCGTTACATCCTGAAGACGCCGAAGCGGGTATCGCCCATCGGCGCGTTGAGCGTTGCCGAATAGGCCAGCCCCAGGACATCGCGGGTCTCTGCCGGTGTGATCACCCCATCATCCCACAGCCGGGCTGACGCAAAATAGGGATGGCCCTCGCGCTCGAACTGTTCAAGGATTGGCTGCTTGAACTGGTCTTCCTCATCTGCAGACCAGTCCCCACCGCCCGCTTCGATGTTGTCACGCTTGACGGTTGCCAGGACCGATGCGGCCTGCGGCCCGCCCATCACGGATATCCGGCTGTTCGGCCAGGTGAACAGGAAGCGCGGCGAGTAGGCCCGCCCGCACATGCCGTAATTGCCGGCGCCGAAGGAGCCGCCGATCAGCACCGTGAGCTTCGGCACGTTGGCGCAGGCCACGGCGGTCACGAGCTTGGCGCCGTGG
>JABDJG010000199.1 GCA_013002595.1 Hyphomicrobiales bacterium
CGACCGACTACGACACATCCGACCGGCTCTATTTCGAGCCATTGACCAGTGAGGATGTGCTGGAGATCATTCACGCTGAACAGGCCAACGGCAACGTCATGGGCGTCATCGTGCAGTTCGGCGGGCAAACACCGTTGAAACTGGCTCACGCGCTGGAAAAGGCCGGCGTTCCCATCCTCGGCACCTCGCCCGATGCCATCGATCTGGCCGAGGACCGCGACCGGTTTGCCAAGCTGCTGAAACGGCTGAAACTTCGCCAGCCCAACAACGGTGTCGCCAAATCGGGCAAGGAAGCAATCAAGATTGCCGAAGCGATTGGGTATCCTGTCGTCATCCGCCCATCCTATGTGCTTGGCGGCCGGGCGATGGAAATCGTCCATGACCGCGCTGGACTGGAACGCTATATTCGCCAGGCTGTGGTTGTATCGGGCTCAAGCCCGGTCCTGATCGACGGCTATCTGTCTGACGCGATCGAAGTTGATGCCGATGCCCTGTGCGACGGCAAGGACGTCTTTGTAGCCGGCATCATGGAACATATCGAGGAAGCCGGCATTCACTCCGGCGATTCGGCCTGCGCCCTGCCGCCGCATTCGCTCAAACCTGGCCTCGTCAGGGAAATTGAACGCCAGACGAAAGAGCTCGCCCTGGCCCTTAACGTGAGCGGCCTGATGAATGTCCAATACGCCATCAAGAACGGCGACGTTTACGTTCTTGAGGTTAACCCGCGCGCCGCGCGCACCGTGCCGTTCGTTGCCAAGGTGATCGGCAAACCGGTCGCCAAGATTGCAGCCCGCATCATGGCCGGCGACAAACTGTCGTCGTTCAAGCTGAAACGCGCCAAGCTTGACCACATCGCGGTCAAGGAAGCCGTCTTTCCCTTTGCCCGCTTCCCCGGTGTCGATACCGTGCTGGGCCCGGAAATGCGCTCGACCGGCGAAGTCATGGGGCTTGACCGTGATTACGGTATCGCCTTTGCCAAGAGCCAGCTTGGCGGCGGGACATTGGTGCCAACCGGCGGCACGGCGTTCTTTTCGGTCAAGGACAAGGACAAGCCGCGTATTCTCAAGGCAGCCGGCCAGCTGCACGATCTCGGTTTCCGGATCATCGCAACCGGCGGCACCCAGCGTTATCTGGCCGAACACGGCGTTGAATGCGAACGGGTCAACAAGGTGCTTGAAGGCCGCCCGCACATTGTCGATGCCATGACCAACGGCGACATCCAGCTTGTCTTCAACACAACCGAAGGCGCCTCGGCCCTGTCAGACTCCAAGTCCATCCGCCGGGCGGCACTGCAGGCAAAGATACCTTTATACACAACCCTGTCAGGCGCCCTTGCCGCGGTGCAGGGCATTGTTGCCTGCAGCACGGGAACCCTTGAAGTTTCACCACTTCAGGATTATGTCTCCGGCGCCTGATGAAAACTAGGGCCTGTGGACGATTGAGATTGTAGCGCTGGTTTGGTCCGATTGGTCCAGGTTCTCGGGTGTGAGGAGGAAGGACATGCTGGCATATTCGACGACGAACGCCCGTGAAGATGTGCCAATCGGGCCAAATCCCGATGGGACGAGGCCCATTTTCCCTCTGGACGTCACTTTGAGCAGCTTGAAGGGGGCAACCCTACAGCGCTACTCAAAGCTAGCCAGAGGCAAAATGGGCCTCGCCAGCACTGCAACCTCAATCGTCCACAGGCCTTAGAATTTTGAAGTTGCAACGATAGTTGCAGGCAGGCGTTGTTTTGCGCCATACTGTGCAACTGGATATCGGGAATCGTTAAACTTCCTTTGAGTGAACAAAACTGAAAACTCTCAAGTGGCGTCTGCCACCTGGGAACAACATAGAACTGACGAGTGATTATATGGTCGAGAAGGTTCCAATGACCGAGCAAGGTCATGTTGCGATAATAGCCGAGGTCAAGCATCTCAAATCGGTTGAGCGCCCGCGCATCATCAAGGCGATCGCCGAAGCACGCGAGCATGGCGATTTGTCGGAGAATGCCGAGTACCATGCCGCCAAGGAACAGCAGGGCTGGACCGAAGCGCGCGTGGCCGAACTCGAGGACGTCCTGTCGCGTGCTGAAGTGATTGATCTGTCCAAACTGTCAGGTGACTCGGTCAAGTTCGGCGCCACCGTCAAGCTTGTCGACGAGGATACGGATGAGAAATCCACCTACCAGATTGTTGGAGAATTCGAGGCAGATGTGAAGTCCGGCAAGATTTCCATTACCTCACCGATTGCCCGCGCCCTGATTGGCAAGTCTGTTGGCGATTCTGTCGAAGTGAACACACCGGGCGGTGGCAAAAGCTACGAGATCCTCAAAGTCACCTTCAAATGATCTGAACTTGCCTTTCTACCAGCCCTACAACGGATTTGGCGGCTCCGACCGGGTCAAGTGATCTAG
>JABDJG010000383.1 GCA_013002595.1 Hyphomicrobiales bacterium
TGGTGGCTATGGCCACTACAACCCTTGCCGCCGCTGGTTGCGCAAGTACAACTGGACCGGCCGCTACCGGTTCCTGCGCAAGTACCGTCGCTGCATGCGCCGCTACTACTAAGCCTTAAACGCTTAGCAACGAACAACACCGGCGTGAAGGCCTCGCTCTTCGCGCCGGTTTAATTTTGCAGGAAGCAAATTCGCCCCAACGCGGGCTGGCCCCTTGTCTTTCGCTCAAGCAGAAACGGCGACAGCTCCAGAAGCAACGACCTCACCGAACAGTTTGATGATCAGGTCGATATCGTCATGCGTATGGGCAGCCGAAACCGAGCAGCGCAGCAGGCACAAATTGTTGGGTGCTGCCGGCGGTACCGCAATGTTCACATAGACACCGGCCTTCAAGAGCGCATTCCACATGACAATGGCCGCCAATTCATCTGGACATTTGACCGCGATGACCGGAGAGACCGTATCGCAGCAGGTCTCCAGGCCCAGCGCATGAAATCCGTCAAACAGCCGCTTTGAATTGTCGGCCAACCTCGCGCGGCGCTCTGGCTCTGCCTTCAATTTGCGGACAGCGGCGATGGACGTTGCTGCCGACGATGGCGAGGGCGATGCAGTGAACATGTACGGGCGCGAGCTGTAGCGAATAGCATCGAATTGCGGATGATCGCCGGCGCCAAAACCGCCGATGGCTCCAACGCTCTTGGAAAATGTGCCGACAATGAAGTCAACGTCGCTTTCAAGGCCAGCCTCATCGGCAAGACCGCGGCCATTGGGCCCGAGCACACCAAAGGAATGTGCTTCATCGACCAGCAGCTGAAAGCCCTGGCGTTTCTTGACCTCGACAAAATCTGCCAGCGGCGCCCGGTCACCGACCATCGAGTAAATGCCCTCAAGGACGACCAACCGGCCGCCGCTTTCAGGGTCGTGCCGCGCCAGGCGTTTCTCCAGATCGGTAGCATTGTTGTGGCGGAAACGCACAAGGTTGGCGCCGGACAATGTGCAACCATCGTAGATCGAGGAGTGCGAATCGGCGTCCAGGAAGATGGTGTCCTTAGGCCCGGCAAGGCCGGCCATCATCCCGAGATTGGCCTGGTAGCCGGTGGTGAATACAATACAGTGTTTGCGGCCAAGAAATCCCGCCAGTTCCTGTTCCAGCTCGCGGTGCAGGCCGTAAGTGCCGTTGGCGATTCGCGAGCCTGTGGTACCTGTGCCGAATTCATCGAGCGCTTTTTTGCCGGCAGCAATACAGTCTTCCTCGAAGGTAATGCCCATATAATTGTTGGTGCCGGCCAGAACCGTTTCGCGGCCATCTATGATGGCCCGGGTCGGCGACAACATCTGCGTGCTGGCCAGGCCAACCACGTCCGAGCCCATCTGCAGCATACGAGAATGGCGTTCAATCGTGTGGTGATGTTTGTCAAACAGGTCGATCATGATGAACCGCCCTGCGCCAGGCGCTGTTCGACCACCTTGACCATATCGGTCATGGTGTGCGTGTCAGCCAGCACATTGAGTGGGATATCAATATCGAAGTGGTCTTCGACCTCCATCACGAAATCCATCACCGACACCGAATCGATATTCAGGTCGGTGGAAATTTCAGTGTCCGGTTTCAGCTCGATGTTCTTGCTGTTGAATGGAGCAAGCAGCTCGCTCAACTTGGCGAATATCTCTTTGCTGTCTGCGGTCATACTGTCGTCTCGCTTTTATCTGTCTGGTTCTGGGTTCTAGCGGCGCTGGTGCCAGCGGGCAACCATTGATGGTCGCGATACCATTCCAGGGTGCTGGCAACACCTTCGGTAAAATCAACTCTGGGCCGCCAGCCGCAAATCCCGGTCAAGAGGTCATGCCGGGCAACCCAGTCAGGATGATATAGCTCACGGACCTTGCCAGGGGTCACCAGGGCGGGTTTGCCGGCGACCCTGGCAAAGGCCGATGCACAATGCGCGAGGGCCACCATTACCGGCTTGGGCAGGTGGTGGACACTGACGGAGATGCCTTCGGCACGGCCGGCGATTTGCCCCAGATCGGCCCATGAATAACCGCCCGGCTTGCCATCGTCGATCTCGTGCACCGAACCATGTGGGTTGTCGTTCGCGGCAAGCAAGATCAGGGCATCGGCAAGGTCATCGACATGGATCAGCGAGGTCCGGTTTAAGGCCGTACCGGGCACGAGGGCATGGCGCCTGATCAGCTGGGCGATAAGCGGCAAGGTCGCCTTGTCGCCTGGGCCATAGACCGCCGGAGGACGCAAGATCACCCAGGACATATCGGCGGCGTGTTCCATCAGCGCGGTCTCACCTGAAAGCTTGCTGGCAGCATAGTCGGACAAATCCGGCTGGCGGGCCGCCATGGATGACAGATGTACAAATCTGGCGACGCCGTGGCGAGCAGCGATCGCAGCAATCGATGCCGTGCCTTTGACATTGACCCGGTCGAACGTGGCGCGGTCCGGTGCTGCAATGGCACCGGCCATGTGGATAACGGCATCTGCCCCCGAAACAAGTGTATCCAGCGCTTTGCGGTCGGCCAGATCGCCAAGGACGATCCGGGCACCATTTGCCTGCTCGCCGAGCCGGGCAGGATCGCGGGCGAGCAACCGGACAGTCACACCGGTTTCCGTCAGACGCGGGATCAACCTGCGTCCGACAAAGCCTGATCCTCCGGTCAGCGCAATGATCCTGGTCATGCGAATTTCAGTTCACAAATTCGATTTGGTTTCAACTGTTCTGTCAGAGCCGCAGAAGCGGTTTTTCAGGCAACAGCAGACTGCGGCCTTGAAATTTCAGCATACTCGCCGGCCTGATAACGCTGTTTTGCGCCTGCGCGTGAAAGCTTGCCGGACGAGGTGAACGGCAGGCTGCGCGGCGGGATCAGCACGACCTGACACTCAATGCCACACGCCCGATAAACCACAGCCGAAATATCGCGCCGCAGGGTTTCGACCTCTTCGTCACCCTTTACCCGGCAATGGGCCAGTACGACCACGGTTTCGCTACTGTCCCCAGCATCCATGCCGAAGGCAGCAACATCGCCGTCGCGCAGTGTTTCGACCTTTTCTGCCGCCCACTCGATATCCTGGGGCCAAACATTGCGGCCATTGTGGAGGATCATATCCTTGGCGCGGCCGGTGATAACAATCTCACCATCAAGCCAGTAGCCAAGGTCGCCGGTGTCCATAAAGCCATCGGCCTTCATGACCGCCGCAGTTGCATCGTGATTGTCGAAGTAACCGGCCATGATGCTTGGGCCCTGGACAAGGATATGGCCAATCTCGCGCTCCTTGAGCTCGATGCCACTGTCATTGCAGACTTTTACCGTGTGCTCGGGCATTGGCCGGCCGCACACCACAAACGAACGCGATTCTTCCGGGTTTCCGGCGATTTCCTTGCTCGCGGGAACAGCACGTCCGAGCAGTTTGGTTTTTGCCCGGTCGATCACATCAACACGATAAGGGGTCTCTAGATCGGAAAAAGTAATACCCAAAGTCGCTTCGGCCATACCATAGCTAGGCACAAAGGCAGTTGCGTCAAAGCCGGCCGGCGCCAAGCGCTCGGCGAACATTTCCAGCACGTCCGGACGTACCATGTCGCCACCGATGCCGGCACAGCGCAATTGGCTCAGATCCAGGTCGCGCGCGCCGCCATTGATCCGGCGGGCGGCCAGGTCGTAACCAAACGATGGTGCATAGGTTGCCGTACATTGATTATCAGACATGATCTTCAGCCACAGGCCCGGCCGCCGCGCAAAAGATGTCGTTGCCAGATAGTCGACCGTCACCTGTCCCATCAACGGTGACAGGCAAAAACCGACCAGGCCCATATCGTGATAAAGCGGCAGCCAGGAAAACGCCCTGTCGTCCTGGCGAACTTTCAGGCCGTGACGCAAAGTACCGGTTGTGTTGGCACAAATGGATTTCTGGGTGATCAGGACGCCCTTGGGATGTGACGTTGAGCCGGAGGAATACTGGATGTAGGCAACATCGTCTGGACCGAAGGGCTCAAGACGGGCGCCATGCGATGGAATTCCGCTCAGTTCTTCATGGGTGACGATCAGGGACACACCCGCCAGCTGCGCAGCCGGCTTGATGCTTTCTAGCAGTTCGGTTGATGAAATCGCCGCACTGGCACCGGCGCTTTTAAGCATGCCGGCAATGCGCTCGACATAGGCCTGGCGTCCGCCAATATGCATCGAATAAGGCATTGGGCACGGCACCAGGCCGGCATACTGGCAGCCAAAGAACACGGCCATGAACTCGCGGCCGGTTTCGGCCACGACAGCGACCCGCTCACCCCGTTTGAGGCCGCAATTGACCAGCTTTTTGCCGGTTTCGATCGCCAGTTCGCGAAGTTCCCAATAGGGCAGCACATCACCCAGCGCACCGCGCGGGGTATAAAAGTTGAAGCCGGTAATGCCACGAGCGGCATAGTCCAGCGCTTGCACCAAAGTGGAAAATCCGCCCATTTTCTGGGGCAGGCCAACGTTCTGCCTGCGGGTTGGTGTCAACCCCGATTCGCTTTTGTTTGTTGCCGCAGAAATACCTGCAGATGTCTCAACCCGCACTGCCAAACCTCTCGAAATCCCAACCGCCACGGGTCTTGCATGAGCCAGTGGGCTCGACACGTTCAAGCAGTCCGTCTTTTCAACTCTGAAACCCCATCCCCATGGGAAGAGCCTCTCACATGGCTTATTCTGGTACCAGTGTCGGCTCTACAGATACAATCAAACTATGTTTCGTTTTGTAACAGCTGATGCTTAACCAGTTATGAGCAAGAGCGCCTTGTAGCAAATTTCCTATTGTTTTCAAATTCTTATTGCAAGGGAAACAATACCCAGGCGACATACAGCATCAAGATGCCGAAGGAAAAGCCGGTTAGCCAGGACAGGATCAGGGCAGGGGTAGAGTAGCGGCCCCCTGGAACCGGCTGACCTGCGGCGGTTTGCGGCAGCTCACGCTGGCGCTGAACAGCGCGGTGGGCAATGAATTCGACGACTGTTTTGTGCATTTCCGACCTGTTTTTGGTCTCCAGAAGGATATCACGGCCCTGACGCGTGTCCTGCACGAGGCGAAACGTCCTCGGATCGGGGGCGGTCGTTACGTAACTTGTCAGGTCTATCCATAGGCGCGGCGGGTCGCCGGCAACAAGCGCAAGCTCAATGAAGGCAGCCGTTTCAGGCCGGGCGCGCACCAGCGGCGCCAGCTCGTCATACAGCACCTGCAGCCGCAAGGTCTGGGCATCGCGAATGTCTGTCACTGCATCATGATACGCAGACTGCTTCAGCCTTGCCTCACGCAATGATGCATCCAGCTCATCCCGGTCACCTTGCAAATCTCGATCGCCGTCAATCACCTGAGTTGTTCCCTGGTGGCACACATGTATCAATGTTCACCACGTTACGGCGGCAAACAGTATTGGTCAGGTCGTACGATGCATATTTGATGCCACTTGGCAGCGGCCGGGCGGCTTTAACGCCGGCGCGGGCGGAACGGGCGGACAATGAGGCCGGGCAGCCCCTCATCCCGGCGTTGCTCGACACCGATCGGCATATCGGCCCAGCGCCTGGTCGCGCTGCGGCTGCCAAACAGGCGATCCCACACCGACAGGAAGGTTGCATAGTTGCTGTCGGTGTCCTGGCGGATGGCGTGATGATGGACCCAGTGAATCGACGGGGTGACGATGATCTTTGACAGCGCCTGTTCCAGCGCCGGCGGCAGCGACACGTTGGAATGATGAAAAATTGCACCAAGCAGCACGACCGTCTCAAAGACGATGATGCTGGTGAGCGGCATATCGAGCATATAAATGACGCCGGCGCGCACGAGCGATGACAGGAACACCTCGCCGGCGTGAAACCTCAGCGCAGTGGTGACATCAAGGAACTCATCGAGATGGTGCACTTCATGAAAACGCCACAGAAACGGAATCTCGTGATTGGCCCGGTGCCACCAGTAGATCCAGCAATCAAGGATCAGGATATCGATCACCAGTCCATGCGGGCCGGACCAAGCGTCAGGCCGCCAATCTAGCGCATAGCTGGCCGCAGCGGCCGAGACCGGCACAACGATCAACCAGGACAGAACGCCGTTGACGCCGGCCAGCGACAGGTTTTTCGCCATGCGCCAGATCATCGTGGCCATGCCGGTCAAACGGGTCGCGGCGAGCGGCCGCGCCTTGGGGAACAGCCGCTCCAGGATCAGCAGCGCGGCGGCAAAGCCGATCACCAATGCAACCTTGCTGTCCAGGATATCGAAACCATTTTCAAACATGCCGCTTCTATACAACCATGATTGACGGATTGACCATTCACCTATTTGTCAACTCGGGTGAGGAACAGGCGCGATGCGAACGGCATCGACAGGTTGAGGCTGACAAATCGGACCAGCTGATGGGTCGCGACAAAGGCCGGGTTGACGCCAAGCGCAAAGGCCAAAATAGTCATCACCTCGAGCCCGCCGGGGGCAAAGGCCAAAAGCGTCGCCAAGAGTGGCAGTCCGGTGAGCGCCGTCGTCGTCAATGCGCCGATAACGGAAATCGTGAGGGCAACCAGAAAACTGGCAAAGCCGGCGGTCAGCACCTGGCGCAGCAAGACAAGCCCGAAATCCTTGAACCGGACACCGACCATCATGCCCAGGCAGACAAATGCCGGGATCACCATGGCATCGGGTACGCCGCCGGAGACCACGTCGCCAAGATGCAGGCCGGCATTGGCGATCATCGCGCCGAGCAGGAAGCCGGCCGGCGCACCGAAGCGGTGAAACAGGTAGCCGGCGGCAGCGCCGAGGCTCAAGATAACCGCCATGGCGGCCGGCTCAGCGGCGGTTCCCGAGCTTGTCGCCGGCATCGCACCATCACCCATCTGTCCGGCCAGCATCGGCAACAGGGCAACCAGCAGGAACAGACGCAGGCTCTGGGCCGCGGCGACCCTGGCAACATTGGCGCCATAATGTTCGGCCATCGCCAGCGCCATGGTCAGCGCGCCGGGTTTGCAAGCAAAGAATGCTGTTGTGCGGTCCCAGCCGAAAAACCGCGTCAGCACATATTGCCCCGCCGCCACCAGGGCCACCAGCGTTACCAGCAAGATGATCAGGCTGACTGGCCACCTGCCGATCGAGGCCAGGCTGTGCAGCGTAAAGCTGGCGCCGATCTGGAGGCCGAGAACAACGAATGCCGCGTTGCGCACCCACGGCAGCATCAGAACCGGCAGGCCGGCAAGGCCGGCAAGCGCCGTTGCCACCATGGCGCCGGCCAGCCACGGCGCCGGCGCACCAAACGCTGCAAACACCGCGCCGCCGGCAAAGGCGATTGTGATCGTCAGCGCAAATCTGGCGAGCGGCGACAAATCGGCGGGCAGCGGTCTTACTCCGGGCTGAAGAAACGGCAAGGATCGATGTGTGGTGGGCCGGTTATAGGGCCTGGCGCCACGGCCGTCGCGCTAATTCCTGCCTGGTGGCGGGGTACATATGCATTTTGCGATTGCCCCTCACACTCTCATCTGCTTCCCAAGGGCTTGACCCTGGGGTCCAACAACCCATCGGGACAAAGTTGCAGCCCTCGTGCATTGCTTGCCGCTAGATCATAAACCTGGTCGCCCTCAATAAGTTAGAGCATGATCGGCGAACCATTTGTGCGGTTTGCGTACCGAAGATTGGGTCCTTGGGTCAAGCTCAAGGAAGGCAGTAATTTGCCAGTTTCATTTGCCCGCTACCCGCAGTCCTGCAGGATCATGTCGGCGGCTTTTTCGCCAATCATTATGGCGGGGGCGTTGGTGTTGCCGGAAACGATTTCGGGCATGATCGAAGCATCGGCGATGCGCAGGCCCTCGATGCCGTTGACGCGCAATCTGGGGTCGACGACGGCGTTGTCGTCGGCGCCCATGCGGCAGGTGCTGGTCGGGTGATAGATGGTGGTCGCCGTGTCGCGGGCCCACTGCAGCAGGTCAGCATCGCTCTCAGCGCCATCGCCGGGGCGGAATTCCTCGGTGATCTTGCCGGCCACCGGGGCGCAGGCGGCGACCTTTCTGGCGACCTTGATGCCGGCAACAGTGGTGTCG
>JABDJG010000408.1 GCA_013002595.1 Hyphomicrobiales bacterium
TTCATCCGGTTGATGCAGCGCAGGAACGTGGTCTTGCCGCAGCCGGACGGGCCGATGAACGAAGTGACCTGGCGCGGCAGGATATCCAGCGAGATATCCTTCAGCGCCTGTTTGTCGCCGTAGAACACCTGCACGTCCTTGGCCGTGATAATCGGCTGGTTCATCGTCGAACAGGCCTCCATCGGGACAGATCCCAAATCCTTTTCCACAGCGTAGGCTGACATCCAATAAATCCCTAAAATCTAATCTCGAACTTCTTGCGCAAGATGATGGCGGCCAGGTTCATCGCCACCAGAAAGACCAGTAATACGATGATTGCCGCCGACGTCTTTTCCAGAAACGCCCGCTCCGGGCTGTCGGCCCATAAGAAAATCTGCACCGGCAGTGCGGTTGCCGGCTCAAGCAGGCTCTTGGGTATGTCGACAATAAACGCCACCATGCCGATCATCAATAAAGGGGCCGTGTCGCCCAGCGCCCGGGCCATGCCGACAATCGCGCCGGTGAACATGCCGGGCAGGGCCAATGGCGCAACATGATGAAACGTCGCCTGGATCGGGCTTGCCCCCATCGCCAGGGCCGCTTCGCGGATTGACGGCGGCACACCGCGCAGGCAGGCGCGCGAGGCAATGATGATCGTCGGCAAGGTCATCAACGACAGGACCATACCGCCGACCAGCGGCGATGACCGGGGCAGGCCGAATACATTGAGAAAGATCGCAAGGCCGAGCAGGCCGAACACGATCGAGGGCACCGCAGCCAGATTGTTGATGTTGATCTCAATCAGTTCACTGATCCTGTTCTTGGGCGCGAACTCTTCAAGATAGATCGCTGCGAAAATGCCGATCGGAAACGACAGGGCAAAACATACCGCCAGGCTCAGCATCGAGCCGACAAGCGCGCTCAGGATGCCGGCGAGTTCCGGTTCACGCGAATCGCCGCTGGTAAAGAACCGCGTGTTGAAACGCTGCTCCACATTGCCGTCGGCCTCCAGTGCATCGATCCAGCCGGCTTGCTCGGCGCCGAACTGGCGGGTGTCTTTGACCGCCGCCGTGGTCAAGGTGCCTTTGGCATAGATGTTGGCCGTATCGGAAGAGGTGAACCAGATCTTGCGGGTGCCACCGAGCAGTTCGCGGTTGGCCAGTATCTGCCGCTTCAACTCGAACGCCGCATCGGGGCTCAACAGACCGTACAGCTTGCGTTTATCCTTGCGCTTTTTCACATCCGGAAACCGGTCCCGCAGCGCCTTTTTGACGATTTTGCCAAACCGCATGCTTTCGGCCTTGGCTGGGTCAACGGCCTGTGGGCCCAAATCGACATCGAGCGCGATATGGGTCTGTGTGAGTGCCCCAACGGCGGTCCAGCCGATTGAAACGGTCATCACCGCCAGAAAGCCCAGTGAGATGAATATTGCGATGCGGCCGGCCCAGCGGAAGCGGCTTTCCGCGGCGTGCCGGCGCCTCAACCGGGGCGTACTCTCGATAAAATCAGTCATACTGTTCCCGGTACTTCTTGACGATCTTCAGCGCCGCAACATTGAGCAACAGGGTGCAAACAAAGAGCAGAAGTCCCAGCGCAAAGGCGGACAATGTCTTGGCGCTGTCGAACTCCTGGTCGCCAGTCAGCAGTGCCACGATCTGCACGGTTATGGTGGTGACGGCCGACAGTGGGTTCATGGTCAGATTGGCAGCCAGGCCTGCGGCCATGACGACGATCATTGTTTCTCCAATGGCCCGCGATGTCGCCAGCAACAGGCTGCCGGCAATCCCCGGCATTGCAGCCGGCAAAATGACTTTCTGGATGGTTTCGGCCTGGGTCGCGCCCAGCCCCATCGATGCATCGCGCAGCGATTGCGGTACCGCATTGATGACATCGTCCGATAGCGATGAAATCAACGGCACGATCATGATGCCCATGGCGATGCCCGCCGCCAGTGCGCTTTCCGAGGCGACTTCCAGCCCAAGATTGGAGCCGGTCATACGTATAAACGGTGCGATGGTCAGGGCGGCAAAAAACCCGTAGACGACCGTCGGCACGCCAGCCAGCATCTCAAGCAACGGTTTTACGATGTCGCGGGTGCGCCGGTTGGCGTATTCGGCGAGATAAACCGCCGAGGCCAGGCCCAGCGGCGTTGCAATTGTCATTGCAACCGCGCTGATCAGCAATGTCCCGGTCACCAGCGGGATCGCGCCGAAGCTGCCCTCGGCGCCGACCTGATCGGCCCGGATCGCTGTTTGCGGGCTCCACTGCAGCCCGAAAAGAAACTCGCTCACCGGCACCTTTTCAAAGAACCGGAAGGCCTCGAAAACGAGCGACAACACGATCCCGAAGGTCACCAGAACTGCAACCAGAGAACAACCGATCAGCAGCGCCATGACAATCCACTCTCCCGGTCGCGACCGGCCGGAAGACTGGATGTTGATATCAATTGCTTTATCGGTTGCACTCATCTGCCGGCTACATCGACAGATTGGTCAGCGATTTGACCTTGGCTTCCCATTCGGCGCGCTCTTCATCGCCCATCGGGATGAGACCCTTGTCGGTGAGGTATCCGTCTTCGCCCCAGGTATCTTCATTGGCGAATTCGGCCAGAAAGTCTTCAATTCCCGGAACTGTACCGATATGCGCTTTCTTTACATAAAAGAACAGTGACCGGGACACAGGGTAAGAGCCATCGGCAATCTTTTCGAACTCAGGTGCTTCGCCATCGATGGTCGAGCCCTGCACGGAGTCTGAATTCTGGTCGAGGAAACTGAAACCAAAGATGCCGAGCGCGCCCGGGTTGGCATTGAGTTTCTTCACGATCAGGTTGTCGTTCTCGCCGGCCTCAATGAATGCACCGTCTTCACGGATCGTATGACACAGGCTCTTGTAAGCCTTCTTGTCGGCCTTTTTCATTGCCTTGATCCATTCAAACTTCTTGCAACCGCCTTCCATGGCCAGCTCAACGAAAGCATCACGGGTGCCCGAGGTTGGCGGTGGTCCAAGAACCTCGATCTTCACGTCTGGCAATTCGGCGTTGACGTCCCTCCAGGTCTTGTAAGGGTTCGCCATGGTCTTGCCGTCGCCGTCGGGAACATCCTTGGCGAGCGCCAGGAAAACATCCTGCAGGGTCAGCTTGTAGGGATCGGATTTGCGCGAGTTGGCCAGAACGATGCCGTCATAGCCGATTTTGACTTCGACGATGTCGGTGATGCCGTTCTTGGCGCATTTTGCAACTTCCGACGCCTTGATACGGCGCGATGCGTTGGTGATGTCCGGGTGCTCGACGCCGACACCGGCGCAGAACAGCTTCAGGCCGCCGCCGGAGCCGGTGCTCTCGACAACCGGGGTCTTGAAACTGGTGTTCTTGCCGAAACGCTCGGCAACAGTGGTCGCAAACGGGAATACCGTCGATGAACCGACGATCTTGATTTGCTCACGGGCAACGGCCGCACCTGATGTTGCAGCCATGGCAACGGCGCTCACGGCCAATGCGGTAAGGGTTGTCTTCATTTTCGGCATGCCAATCTCCTCCTTGTTAATATTCGGCACAATTCTCGAATAACGAGGGAGGTAGAGCCTCTCGATGAAGGGTTTATGACACCTGTGTAACAGTTTTATGACA
Organism: Hyphomicrobiales bacterium; assembly: GCA_013002595.1. Classification (GTDB taxonomy): domain Bacteria; phylum Pseudomonadota; class Alphaproteobacteria; order Rhizobiales; family Aestuariivirgaceae; genus JABDJG01. The sequence continues at coordinate 3,605 of JABDJG010000408.1, forward strand.
GTTGGGGATCACACCCCGGAATTTGGCGGTTAGAGCAAGATGAGTTCATATTGAACCATTTGATGGTCCAAATCGGTTCACTCGGCTAGTTAAGAAACGCAACGCGATGTGGTGCATCGGGTAAGTTTCTTTACGACGTCCGATGGGCCGATCTGGTCCACCCGAAGGGCCGGGTTTTCGCGCCCGTTGGACATCGTTACAGTACAGTTGTGGTCGGCCAGACCACGGCGTGGACTGGGCTCTAGCCAGCAGCCGCGAAAACCCAGTCAAATGATTCAATATAACAGTGAAGCGCTCTAGACATGATCACCCAATGGCTCGAAAGGATCACGTCGAACGAGGCGCCGGCCGGCGACATCATCGC
>JABDJG010000419.1 GCA_013002595.1 Hyphomicrobiales bacterium
CTGCGGCACGCTCTCAACGATCGGTCCCGGCACCTGCATCTCCAGCCGCCCGACGATCTTTTGACCCTCGACCTTGGCCGGCTTGTCATGCACCGGCAGCAGAAACTTGTAATTGTTAAGCAGCTTCTTGATGGCGCCCTTTTCAGCCCGCTTGGAACCGGCGTGATTGCCGGTCACCTGCGGTTCCATGAACTGGGTCTGACGCACCTGGGTCACGATCTGCTCATGGATATTGTAGATCACGTCACCGCAGATGCAGGCGATCCCTTCAGCGGTCTCCACCATGACATTCATCGAACCTTCGGTATGCGCGTTGGCCGCCTCGCACCACACGCCGGGGATGATCTCCTCGCCGCCGGTGATCTCCAGATCAAGGAACCGCAGCGCATCCTGGGTGTGCAGCCGCTCGATCAGATGCTGGATGTCGGGCTTGGGATACTGTGGATGCATCAGCCCGGAAACCGAGCATTCCAGCTCACGCCGGTTCAGCACGACTGTCGTGTTCATGTTGAAATGATCGTCCTTGCCGGCGTGGTCGATATGCAGGTGGGTGTGCAGCACATAGCGCACATCGCCCATCTTGACACCGTGCTTGGCAAGCTGGTTCTCGATCATGTTGTCATGGAACTGCAGGCCGCGCATACCGAGCGATTCCATGATCGCATTGTCGCGGTAGCCGGTGTCGACGACGATCGGATAGGCACCGCCGAGGATCAAAAAGCCATAGACCGGCACCCGCCGGATGCGGCCACACTCATGTCCAAGGACCAGAAAACTGGTCTCCAGCTCGATGTCGCCATAATCGAGAATCTTGATTTCCAGTGCCATTGATCGTCTCCCTTTTTTTTTATAATGCTCCGCGTCCAGCGGTCCGGTTGATTAGAGTTGATAGACCCGCGCCGCGGTGCCGTGAAAAATTGCCTTCTGCTGGTTCTTTGCCAACCCTGCAGCCGCGGATTGGAACGCCTTTGTCAGATCGCTGTAGCTGGTCCACAGTTTCTCGATCGGGAAGTTGGAGCCGAACAGGCAGCGCTTGGCGCCAAATATCTCCAACGTGTCGGTCAGCATGGATTTGACGTGGCCGGCATCGTTGCGATGGATGAACGTCCCAAAGGCCGACAGCTTGCTGACAACATTTGGTTCGCCTGCAAGCTGTTTCATGCCCGCGCGCCAGGTCGCCCTGCCCTGATCGGAGAGATCTTCCAGCATGCCGGCATGTTGCAGGATGAAGGTCACGCCCGGGCAGGCACGGGCAAGTTTGGCCGCACCTGCCATCTGACCGGCAAAGACCTGCAGATCAAATGCCCAGCCATAGTCTGCCAGCCGGGCAATATTGCGCTGGACCACCGGATCGGTCGGCAAATCGGGATGCGCTGCAAACCGGTACATAGCGTTTTCGTGCCAGTGCAATTGCTGGCGCACGCCGCGCATCAACGCGTATCCTTGCAGCCGGTCAAGTTGCGGGCGCACGTCATCCACCGTGAAATCGGCATAAGCCACAAGCCCGTGCGGCCAGCCGGTCTCATCGGAAACCGATTGCACCCAGGCGGCCTCGTCGGCAAACCAGTTCGGCGCCCAGTTGGCCTGCACGTAAACCGACTTGATGACCCCCGACCCGTCGATATCGGCAAGGTACTCATCAATCAGATAATCACGCTTGATTGCCTCATAGGGCCCGAATATGCGCGGTTGCATGGGGCCGAGCAGCCACGGCAGGTCGGCCTGGCGCCAGATGTGATGATGGGCATCGATGATCTGCATCACGCTGCTTCCCTGCCGAGTGCCAGTAGGCGGTCGCACAGCACCTCCACCGAGCTGCCGCCATCGAGATGATCAACGAACGGCAACACCGCCTGCATTGCTGCCGTCTCGGGCAGGTAATCGCGTCCGGTCGCCAGGGGTGTCAGCCAGACCAGTTTCCAGGACAGCCTCGACAGTTGCTCGACGGCATCGGCCAACGCACCATGATCGCCGCGCTCAAGGCCATCCGACAGCACGATAACTGCCGCCCCGCGGGCAAAGCCGGCATAACGAGGAATGGCAAGGAACGCCTGCAGTGCATCGCCAAGGCGGGTACCACCGTCCCAATCGGCAACGGTTCCAGCTGCAAGCGCCAGCGCCTGCACCCGGTTGCGAACTTTCATTGCACGGGTAATACGCGTCAGCCTTGTTCCCAGCGTGAAAACCTCTACCCGACGGCCAGCCCGGGCCAGCGCATGGGCAAAGCGCAGATAACCATCCGTCTGCTGTTTCATCGAACCGGAAACATCGATCAGCAACACAATCCGCCTCTGCCGCATGCGCCGTTCGAGCCGCGGCAATTCTATAACCTCGCCATCGCGCTGCACCGCCTGGCGCAGCATTTTGCGCATGTTGAGACTGGCACCGCGGTGGGCCGGGCCCCGGCGGTACGATTTGCGCATCGGCAACCGCTCAGGCGCTGTTCGGCGGAACCGCCGCAGGGCCGCTGCCTCACCGGTCTCGGCAAACCGGCGCACATTCAGCATCTCCGCACCGGTCGCCTCACCGCCCGATTCACTGGTCTCGTCAGGCGCCGGCGGCTCGGCATCGCCGGCCCCATCATCGCCCACCAGAATATCGTCATCGTCCTCACTGCCCGGCGCCGGTGCCGCAATGACCTGGCCCATGAAGTGCCAGCGGAACAGCAGGTCAAACTCCTCCATGCGTTCTGGTGGCGGGGCCAGCGTTGCCTTTGCCGCGCGATGGATATCGTCCATCGCGCGCGGGCCCAGCAGTCCGATCGCCTCGACAAAACTCATCGTCTGCTCCGGCGCAACGGCAAAGCCGCTGCCTCTGAGGATCCCGGCAAAGGCCACAAACGGCTCGGCGGCACGCGGCAATGCTTCAAGCTCGGTCATGCCGCCACCCCGCTGATGATCTGATCGAGATTGGGTGTGATGAAACTGAGATCGTCCTGGTCTTTGAGCGCCACGCCAATCGCGCGCCGGAACGCATTCGGCCAGTCGGCGCCTTGCGCGTTGAGCAAAGTGGCGGCTTCGGCCCACTCTACCGTCTCGGCGACACCGGGCGGTTTGGCCAGCGGCTGCGCCCGAAGCCGGCTGACGGCGGCAACCACCTTGTCAGCGGTCTCACGCGCCACCGAGCTTGCCCGCATCATGACGATACTGGCTTCGCGCTGAGGATCGGGATATTCGATCCAGTGATAGACACAGCGCCGGCGCAGCGCCTCATGCAGCTCGCGCGTGCGGTTTGACGTCAGGACGACGACCGGCCGCTGATCCGACCTGATGGTGCCGCGCTCGGGGATCGAAATCTGGAAATCAGACAGGAATTCGAGCAGAAATGCCTCGAACTCATGGTCCGACCGGTCGATCTCATCGATCAGCAGCAGCGCATTGCCGCCGGCCTGCAGGGCATCGAGCATCGGCCGGGCGATCAGGAACTCGTCCTTGTAGATATTGACGTACTCCTCGCCGGCCTGGCGGATCGCCAGCATCTGGCGCGGGTAGTTCCATTCATAAAGCGCCGCACCTGCATCGATGCCCTCATAGCACTGCAGCCGGATCAACCGCCGGCCGAGCACCGAGGCGAGCGCCTTGGCAGCTTCCGTCTTGCCGACACCGGGTGCGCCCTCCAGCAGCAATGGCTTGCCGAGGGCAAGCGCCAGATAGGCCGCCGTTGCCAGATCATCGTCGGCCAGATACTGCGCCCCCAGGAGCGCATCATGCAGCTCGGGCGGCGATCCTATACCAGCGATGACGGGGTTGACTGGCATGCTCAGACCATGCCTTGCGGCTGTGCGCCGCCGATCGACTGGAGGCCGCGCAGCACTTTTTCCGGCGTGATCGGCAGATCATCGACCCGGACACCGACCGCGTTGAAGACCGCATTGGCGACCGCCGGCAACACCGGGTTGGCGCACATTTCACCCGGGCCCTTGCCGCCATAGGGTCCATCCGGTGCCGGCCGCTCCAGAATGGCAATGTCGTGGGGTGCAATATCGCCCGGGCCTGGCATCAGATAGTGATTGAAATCGACTGGTCCATGCGAGCGATCGGGATAATAAGGCTCGGTTGTCTCCCAAAGCGCATGGCTCATGCCCATCCAGGCGCCGCCGGTGAGCTGCTGTTCGACCAGCCGCGGGTTGAGTGCCCGGCCGACCTCGTAAGCTGAATTGATCTTAATGACATCGACATCGCCGGTCTCATCATCGACTTCGACATCGACGACAAGCGCCGCATGGGCAAAACACGATACCGGCGTCATCTCGCCGGTCTCGCGGTCGACCTCCGACATCGGGATCAGGAAGATACCGCGTCCCGACACCGTCTTGCCCTGCTTGAACTGGGCTGCACCGCAGGCTTCGGCCGTTGAGATCGACCGTGACGGCGCACCGCGCACATGGATATTGCCTTTGCCATCGGTCTCAAGGTCGGCGGCATTGACCTCCAGCTCTTCAGCCGCCGCATCGAGCATCACGGCGCGCGCTTCCTGGGCCGCCTGAATGACCGCATTGCCGACCCGGTGCGTGCCGCGCGAGGCAAACGAGCCCATGCAGTGCGGCCCGGTATCGCTGTCAGCGGTATCGACATAGACATCCTCAACCGGCACACCAAGCGTTTCAGCCGCAATCTGCCGGGTCACCGACTTCATGCCCTGGCCAAGATCGATCGATGACAGTGCAACCGAGAATTTGCCGTCCGGGTTGGAATGAACCAGCGCCTGGCTCGGATCACCGCCCAGATTCATGCCGATCGGGTAGTTGATAGTGGCAAAGCCGCGTCCTTTGTGTATCGCCATGGGTCTAACGTCTCCTGATGCCGGAATTTGACGCAAAGCGGCTGTAGCCGGGCCGGTTCACCTGCCTTGCCGGTGCCTCAGGCGACGGGCTGGGCGGCGCGGCGGGTGGTGGCGGCGTTGGTTGCACGGCAGCAGGCGCAGGTGCGGGCGCAGGTACAGCCGCAGGCGCCGGCGTCACGGGTGTAGGTGTCATTGGCGTATAAGCCGGTGCAGCGGCCGGATGGGCATAGGCGGGGTGAGCGGCCGCCGGTGGTGGTGCAACAGGTGGTGGCGCGACAACGGGTGGCGGAGCCGCCGCCGGTGCAACTGGTTGCGGTGTTGCGCGACCGGTCCGGCGCTCACCGATGCGGCCATGTTCGTCAGTGACCGTGTGCGGTATCTGTGCCCGCTCACCGCCGCCGCCCTGCATGGACGACATCTGCTTGAATTCATCGCGGATCGGCCAGTTGGCCTTTTCGGCAGCAACCTGGGCGCACTCGATCAGCGCGCAATTCTTGGCCGCCCGGCGATGCGCCTTCATATCCCCGTCGCGGTAGGCATTGAGAATGCGCAGTTCAACCGGGTTCATGCCAACCGCCGTTGCGACCTTGTCCATCTGGCACTCGATGGCAAAGTCGACCCCGGTCACGCCAAAACCGCGCATCGCGGTTGCCGGTGTCCGGTTGGTGTAAACGCAAAATACATCTGACGACACGTTGGGGATCGTATAGGGGCCGGGCAGATGCGCCGTACCCTTGATAATCGCGTAGCTCGACAGACGCGTATAGGCGCCGGCATCGAAGTAGCCTGTGAATTTGCGCGCGATGATGCGTCCGTCGTTCATCACACCGTCTTTGAGGTACCAGCGCTCGCCGCCACGCGGTGCGCCGACCTGCATTTCCTCTGGCCGGTCCCACACGAACCGGCACGGTTTGCCGGTCAGCATGCAGGCAAGGATCGCCATCGGCTCGACCAGACTGTCGACCTTGCCGCCGAACCCGCCGCCGACGGT
>JABDJG010000436.1 GCA_013002595.1 Hyphomicrobiales bacterium
AATTACCTATATTCTCTCCCTGTGCGTCGCTATAAAATAAAAAAATCCTATAAAAAAATATAATTTTGTAGGATAATGATTTAACATGTGTATAATTAAGAAATATAGGAGAAATTTTCTATCTCAATTCTGAAAGGAGGCTGTTATGGCCTTGCCATTAGAAATACAATCACTGCCAATCAAACCTCTCATGCTGGGCGCTGCCGGGGGAATAATCCTGACCCTGGCGGTTGGCTTCAGCTGGTTTGGTATTCCTGGACCAGGATGGATGACCAGCAATGGTGCCCAGGCGATGGCGAACGCTGCCGTAGTCGAGCGTCTCGTCCCGATCTGCGTCGCACAAGCACAGAACGATTCCGATGAGAAGAGACTTGCCGATCTTCTGGCGCTGACGTCAACGTATCGGCAAGCCGAGCACGTCAGAGAAGCTGGTTGGGCCACTCAAGCTGGCGCCACCGATCCGAACCGTAAAGTTGCTGACCTATGTGCTCAAGCATTGATGGCGACAAAGGCAACTTAGCCCCAACTCTAAAGACCACAGGCAGCCAGCCAATGCGACCTGCGGCACACGCATCAGTGCAACTCAAGCCGTAGATCACTTTCTGCAATTCGCCTAGCCATTATTGTGCGGATCGATAGAAGGCAAATGTGCAGTCTACTGGTTGGTACTTTCGCGGCTGCTTGTGGCGTGCTCGCCATGTCTGAGATTGGCACGAAGCAGTCGTGACCCGACCAGCCTGAACAGGTCTGCAACCGGGTGCCGACCAGGCATTCGCGCCATCACCTGCCCCGGTCAAATGCTTCCGTATAAGTAAAACATGCTCTAGCATGGTGGCATATCAATCCTGTGAGATGTTCTGTGGAGGAGAGATCATGAGCAAGATCAGAGATGAAGTGCTGGCTGCAAACGCTGCCTATGCCGACGACTTCGGGGACAAAGGCGACCTGGCGTTGCCACCCGCCCGTGGGTTCCTGGTGCTCACGTGCATGGATGCACGCCTTGACCCTGCGAAATACGCCGGCCTTGCTGAAGGCGATGCACATGTTGTGCGTAACGCCGGTGGACGCGCAACCGATGATGCCATTCGCTCCATGGTAATCAGTCATAAGCTGCTCGGGACACGCGAGTGGTTTGTGATCCATCACACAGATTGCGGTATGTTGTTCTTCGATGATACCCAGATGGGTGATCTCCTGGCAGGTTCGCTAGAGACAGCGGAGTTGACGGCCGAAGGCTTCCGCAATGTGTCGGAGCCCGGCGGGTCGCCTGAGGGGCGCTATGTCAAATGGCACACCATTCCAGATCAGGCCCGCGCTGTCATCGAGGATGTCGCCCGCATACGCACCCATCCGCTGGTCAATCCATCCATTCCGATTTATGGCTATGTTTATGATGTCAAGACCGGCCGCCTGAACGAAATTGAAGCAGCGACTGAAGCCGGTCGCGCGGCTGGCTAGCGCGTTACTGCAAGCCTAGATCAGGTTTATCGATTTTGATTGTTTCAATCAAAATCGATAAACCTGATCGTCGTCAGTACGATGGAGCACGATTCACGGGTTAGATTGAATCAATCTAACCCGATCGTGCTCTGGACGCGCAAACGGTTTGAACCGATTGGTTTGAACAGGTCAGTCCGCGGCGAAGCAGTAGAAGTAACCGTTGCCTCCGGTGCTACGCAGATTTTCCGGGCTGCAGCCTCGTGAATTATGGGCCGCGTTCCAGGATGTATTGCCGCCTCCGTGGCGGTCATGATGGCCAACCGTCGCCGATCCCTCACCATTTGATGTCCAGTTCGAGCACGTCTTGTCGCCTTCCTGCCAAGGGAAGTATGCCGTCCCGTCGGCCTGAGTCCCGGTCAGGATGTCATGCTCGTTGCGTTCGTCGTAGCGGCCCATAACGCGGTTGCCATTTTCGTCGAGGGCAGTGCGCAAGTAGATGTTCGGCATGATATGCAGCTGATCGAGGTCGACGGCGATCAGTTCACCCTTTGCATTATACCACGGTCCTTGCCCAATGCGGCTGCGGGCGAAAATCCCGCGCTTGCCTTCTGCCTGGGTTGATAGATACGCACGCCATGTCCGTCCCGTGCTGCCGGCTGCCTCAGCGAGCTTAGTGCAGTGGGCATCGGCACCTTCCAGCCCGCCCAAGTTGCCACCATCGCCCAATCCGACGCTTGTTACGAAAAAGCCCATCGGTTGGTCGGCGGCAGCAGATGTTGCACTGAACAGCAAAAGTATACCGAACGTTCCTACTGTCTTGGCCAAGTTCATTGCCAGGTCCTCCCAGATTCAACATTTCAAGTGCCCGTCGAAAAAAGTGGGCACTACAAATTCTATGAGAAACCCGTTTGATGGGAAATGCTCAATCTGTGCAATAGGGACTTGCACAATTGCACAGGCCCGAAAATGGCACATAACCGTCGTGAACCGATCAGCCCAAACAGGTCTGCCATTGGGTGCTAACCGGGCCATCTCCGTAAGGTTTGGACAAGCCCGCTAGTCGACTTCCCGCAAATTGAAGATCGTGCTGGCGCCGATGTGGGCGATGCTCACAAGAAACTTCTTGCGGACCAAAATGTTGACGACGCCGGTGCCGCCGGCGCTCACGGGGTATGCGCGCTTGTCCAAAGAACTGATTTGAATGAACGCGGAGCAAAATGCCGCATTGCCGTGATTGTCTTTTGCCGTGAGAACCGGCAAGCTTTCACCGTTGATATGCCCCTCAAAAATCTTGTTCTTGTCTATATTTTTTTCGGAAAAACAGTTTTCGACGATCTTGTAATTATCCTGTATCGCAAGATCTGCGTTTATTTTGTCGATATAGACGAATTTGCCGTCATTCTTGTTCAGGATGGATATTGCCTTTGAGTTCACGCCATCGATGTCGAAATAGGTGGTCTGGATCTCTTCAATTCTCGCGACTTCGGGCTTTGCATCGAGCGCCGCCCGGGCCAGTTTCACATGGATATCGTCCTTGAGGTCGCCATGCCGGTCCAGAAATGCCTGCCATCCTTTCCTGGTGCCGATCTCCTGGGCGAGCTTGTAGTCGGCCGCAATCGGGGTTGACGGCGATGCGCGGTCTTGCGGCAGGCTTGCAGCGCTGCGGTTTCCGCTGAAGTAGAATGCTCCCAGCACTGCGTCATAGTAGGCCGGCGTCTGTTGATGGGACACGCCCAGGGCCAGTTGGCGCACCTGGCGCCGTGCCTCGCGGGCAATGTTGACGAGATCGAGACCGGGCTTTTGCATCAGCGGGATGAGGGTCCGTGTGAACACCGAATTGGGGTTTTCGTCATTGTCGTTGAGCCGGTCCAATGCAGCTTCCCCGGCATCTGCGGAGTACATGACGAATGTGCCGTTCGGCGCGGCAATACGGGCAAGTCCGCGCGTTGCGCCAAGACTGCGGCCGGCCGAGGAGAAGGGGTTGTTTCGGCAGGCATCGAGAATGATGACATTGAGCCTGGCCTTTTTCGATTTCAGCCGCGTCAAAATATCGTTCAGGCCGATCGACTCTGCCTTCACAAAGCCTTCCTGACCGGGCCCGGCGTCCGGGATGTCTGTGGGCAAAAGGAAATTTTCACCGCTGATCTCCACGCCATGGCCGGCAAAAAACACCATCGCGACATCGCCCGGTTCAATTTGATTGACGAACTGGTGAACAGCGAAGTTCATGTCGCGCCGCGCAACATTCGATGCCTCGGTAACGCCAAACCCCAGTTGCCTGAGTGTGCCCGCCATGGCCTTTGCGTCATTCACCGCCTTTTGCAGTCTGGTTACGTTGTCGTAGTTGTCGTTGCCGATCACCAGCGCCACGCGCTTTTCGGCCATTGCCGCAGACGCAGTTGCGATGGCGAGGATCACAAGTGCTGTCAAAATGCCAAGTGTGCGGGTCATCGTGGTCGGTCCGGGTGCCTTGCGTTCAATGGCGATGCTAAATGC
>JABDJG010000438.1 GCA_013002595.1 Hyphomicrobiales bacterium
GTATCGAGTTGCTCGGCTGGATCGATCGCGAGAGTCCGGCAACTGTGCAAGATGGCTTTAGTGAACCGGCGGCACAGATGGTAACGGGCAGCGAACAGAACCTGCTGCGTGTTTTGCACTATCCACCTATTGGTGAAGATGTGGCGCCGGGTGAAGAACGGGCAGCGGCGCATGAAGATATCAATCTGATCACCTTGCTGGTAACCGGCAGCGAACCGGGCCTGCAGGCAATGGATACGCACGGCAACTGGCATGACGTGCCCTGCCATCCCGGAATGATCACAATCAACGCCGGCGACATGTTGGCAAAAGCCTCTCAGAACTACTATCCCTCGACCTCGCACCGTGTGGTCAACCCGCCGGCGAGCGAGAACCGCTCGCGATATTCAATGCCGCTGTTCGTTCATCCCCGGCCCGAAGTGCGGTTGGACGCCCAGCAAACTGCCGGGGAATATCTCGATCAAAGGCTGAGAGAAATCGGCCTGAAGTAATGACGCCGGGGCCTGCATGTGCCAAACTTTGGCTGCGGCGCCGAATAAATCGCAGGAGGAAACAATGAAATATTGGCTTGGCCTTATCACCGCATTTGCTTTTGCCCTGGTTGCCAGTCTGGCACAGGCGGCCGAATTCAAGCCGGCAGTGATCTACGACATGGGCGGCAAGTTCGACAAATCCTTCAATGAGGGCGTATATACCGGCATCAAACGGTTCGAGGATGAGACCGGCGTCAAGGTCATGGAGTTCGAGGTCACCAACGAGACCCAGCGCGAACAGGCCATGACGCGCATGGTGCAACGTGGCGCAACAATCGTTCTCGGCGTCGGGTTTGCCCAGGCCGATGCAATCAACAAGGTGGCCGCTGCCAATCCGGAAAAGCAGTTCGCCATCATCGATGTCAGCTGGCTCGATCAGCCGAACCTGCGCCAATATGCGTTCAAGGAGCATGAAGGCAGTTATCTGGTTGGCGTTGCCGCTGCCCTTGCCTCCAAGACGGGCAAGGTTGGTTTCGTGGGCGGTATGGACATTCCGCTGATCCGCAAATTTGCCTGCGGTTATGTCCAGGGCGTGAAATCGGTCAGTGCCGATATCGAGGTTCTGCAGAACATGACCGGCACGACGCCGTCAGCCTGGAACGATCCCGGCAAGGGCTCGGAACTGACGCAAAGCCAGATCGACCGGGGCGCCGATGTTGTCTATCACGCGGCCGGCGGCACGGGCATTGGCGTCATCCGGGCAGCGGCCGATGCCGGCAAGCTGGCAATCGGAGTCGATTCAAACCAGAACCATCTGGCCTCCGGTTCGGTGCTCACGTCGATGCTGAAACGGGTCGATGTGGCGGCCTATGAGACCATGAAAGACGCCATGGCCGGCAAGTTCGACACCGGCGTGCGCTCGCTTGGGCTGGCTGAAGGCGGCGTTGGCTGGGCGCTTGATGAGCACAATGCCAAATTGATCAACGACGACATGAAGTCCAAGATCGATGCTGCCGGCAAGGCGATCATCGACGGCAAGGTTGCCGTACACGATTACCAGAGCGACAAGACTTGCCCGTTCTAGGCGGGTCTGACGGGCGGCCACCCGCCATAGAACTGCGGGGCGTGAGCAAGTCATTTGGGACCGTCAAGGCAAACGACGATGTAACTCTTGTTGTCGAGGCCGGCACGATCCACGGCATCGTTGGAGAAAACGGCGCCGGTAAATCCACGCTGATGAATGTCCTGTACGGCCTGCACCAGGCCGACACCGGCGACATTTTGATCAACGGCGAAACGGTCGTCATCCATTCCAGCGCCGATTCCATCGCCAAGGGCATCGGCATGGTGCATCAGCACTTCATGCTGGTGCCGAACTTCAGTGTGCTCGACAATGTCATGCTGGGCAGCGAAGGCGGCATGCTGCTCAAGAAGGGTCGCAACGAAACGCTTGAAGTCCTCGACAGACTCGAGGCCGAATATGACATGTCGGTCGATCATGACAGCAATGTTGGTGATCAGCCGGTTGGCCGGCAACAGCGGGTCGAGATACTGAAAGCCCTTAGAAGCGGAGCTCGTATCCTCATTCTCGATGAGCCAACCGGCGTGCTGACACCACAGGAAGCTGACAGTCTGTTCCGCATGCTCGCTACATTGAAGGATAGCGGTGTCACGATATTGCTGATCACCCACAAGCTGACCGAAATCATGGCGATAACCGACAGTGTGTCGATCATGCGCCAGGGCACGATGGTCGCGCACCGCCAGACGGCTGACACTAGCCCGCAGGAGCTTGCCGAACTGATGGTCGGCCGCAAGGTTCTTTTGCAGGTCGACAGGGGTATCTCGACACCAGGGGATACCTATCTCAGCGTTTCCGGGCTCGGTTGCCAGTCACGCAAAGGCGCAAGAGTTTTGACCGATATTTCGTTTGATGTCCGTTCCGGCGAGATCCTTGGTGTGGCCGGTGTTGCTGGTAACGGCCAGAGTGAACTTCTGGAAGCGATCGCCGGGATGCGTGCGCCAAACGATGGATCGATCACGATCCTGGGTAAGAAGATCACCGGACAAAGCACCACTGATCCGGAAAAAATGCGCACGCTCAAACTTGCCCATATCCCCGAAGACCGGCACAAGCATGGCCTGATCCTGGGCTTTGAGGCGCGCGAGAACTCAATCCTGGGCTATCACAACACGGCGCTCGGCGGCACCGGCCGGCTGTTTGACCGGACCGCGGTTACCCGCCATTGCGAAGCCCTGATGGCGACTTACGATGTCCGCCCGCCCGATCCGGCACTTCCGGCCAAGAGTTTTTCCGGCGGCAATCAGCAAAAGCTGGTGATTGCCCGCGAAATGGATGCCGCACCGAAAGTGCTGGTGGTCGGCCAGCCAACACGCGGGGTCGATATCGGCGCAATCGAGTTCATCCACAAGCAACTGATTGCACTGCGCGATGCCGGTTGTGCGATCCTGCTGGTATCCGTCGAACTTGAAGAAATCATCGGACTGTCAGACCGCATTGTGGTCATGAACAATGGCCGCCAGGTCGGTATCATTGATCGTGATGAGGCCGATGAGCGCACGCTTGGCCTGATGATGGCAGGGATCGCCAAGGGTGAGGCCGCATGAGCGCCGTGCCGCCGCTGCCGAAGTGGGCAGATATTTTCCTGCTGCCGGTGATCAACCTGCTGGCGGCGTTTGTCGTATGCGGGCTGATCGTGCTGGCAATCGGCGAGAACCCGTTGACGGCTCTTGGCGTGATGGTCAAGGGCGCTTTCGTTTATCCCGGCAGCCTCGGCTATACGCTCTACTACACAACCAATTTCATCTTCACCGGTTTGGCGGTGGCGGTCGCCTTTCATGCCATGATGTTCAACATCGGTGGTGAGGGACAGGCCTATATTGGCGGGCTGGGAGCCGGGCTCGCCAGTCTGTGGCTGGCGCCCTTCCTTCCGGCACTTCTGGTCTTACCGCTGGCTGTCGCAGGCGCTGCACTTTTTGGGGCGACCTGGGGTTTTGTACCCGGTTATCTGCAGGCGCGGCGCGGCAGCCATATCGTGATCACCACCATCATGTTCAACTTCATCGCTGCCTCGATCATGGTCTGGCTGCTGGCCGGGCCGCTGATCCAGGCGGGTCAGATGTCGCCGCAAACGCCGAAGTTCGAAGCATCGGGACAGCTGCCGTCATTTCAGGCGCTGGTTGGCGTTTTTGGCTTCGATACCGCCAGTTCGCCGCTCAACATGTCCTTCCTGATCGCTCTGGCCGCTCTGTTTGCCGTTTGGGTGCTGATCTGGCGCACCCGGCTTGGCTATGAAATCCGCACCGTCGGTCAGAACCCGGACGCGGCGCATTATGCCGGAATAAACGTGCCGCGCGTTATCATCATCACGCTGGCGATCTCGGGCGCGCTGGCCGGCCTGATGGCGACCAACGAGGTGCTCGGCGTGCAGCACCGGGTGGTCCTCAATTTCACTGCCGGCTATGGCTTTACCGGCATTGCGGTGGCGCTGATGGGCCGCAATCACCCGGTTGGCATCTTTCTCGCCAGCCTGCTGTTCGGTGCCCTCTATCAGGGAGGCGCTGAGCTCGATTTCGAGTTTCAATCGATCACCCGGGAAATGGTTCTGCTGATCCAGGGCATGATCATCCTGTTCTCCGGCGCGCTTGCCTATATGTTCAATCCGCCGCTGGCGCGTCTGATTGCAGCGCTGACACGCAAGCGGGAAGCGGCACATGTCTGATTTTGCCTTCCAGCTGCTGCTCACCTTCGATGCGACCTTGCGGCTGGCAACGCCACTGATCCTGTGCGCCATGGCCGGCATCTTCTCAGAGCGGTCCGGCGTCATCGACATTTCGCTGGAAGGCAAGATGCTGGCGTCAGCTTTTGCAGCGGCTGCGGTCGCCTCGCTGGCCGGCTCACCGTGGCTTGGGGTTCTTGCCGCCATCGGAGTGTCCGTCATCCTTGCGCTGGTGCATGGCTTTGCCTGCATCACCCACCGCGGCAATCAGGTGGTAAGTGGGCTTGCCATCAATATTCTGGCCTCGGGCCTGACAGTGACCGTTGGCATTGCCCTGTTCCGCCAGGGCGGGCAGACACCGCCGCTCGCCTCGGCTGAACGGTTCCGTCCGATCCAATGGTGGTTTGCCGACGGGCTCGACAAGGTGCCAGTTGCCGGCGCCATCTACCGCGAACTGATCAGTGGCCACAACGAGCTGGTCTACATTGCACTTGCCACTGTGCCGATCAGTGCCTTTGTGCTCTACAAGACCCGCTTCGGCCTACGCCTGCGCGCCGTTGGCGAGATGCCCAAGGCGGTCGACTGCGCCGGGATTTCCGTTAACTGGCTGCGATACCGTGCGGTGATTATCGCCGGTGTTCTGTGCGGCCTGGCGGGCGCTTATCTTTCGACCGGCCAGGGCGCCGGGTTTGTACGTGAGATGTCGGCCGGCAAGGGCTATATCGCTCTGGCGGCGGTGATCTTCGGCAAATGGCGCCCGGTATACGCGCTGCTCGCCTGCCTGATGTTCGGCTTTCTTGAGGCTGGCGCATCGCGCCTGCAGGGCATTGATCTGCCGCTCATTGGAGAGGTTCCTGTTCAACTGGTCCTGGCCTTGCCCTACATCATGACCGTGCTGCTCCTGGCCGGTTTCATCGGCAGAGCCTCGCCGCCTGCCGCGATCGGCGAACCTTATGTGAAGTAGCAGGAGTTCCGGTATGACCAGCAAGCAACGCCCAGGTGTCGATGTCAAAACTGGTTACGATGCCTGGGCACGCAACTATGACGACATGGACAATGCCACGCGCGACCTCGACGCGACGGCACTGCGCCAGACGCTTGCTTCCGTTTCAGCCAACGATGTTCTGGAGCTTGGTTGTGGCACCGGCAAGAATACCGCCTGGCTGGCAAATCAGTTCGGCCATGTCACCGCGGTTGATTTTTCAGCCAGCATGCTGAATGTGGCAAGACAAAAGGCATCGGCAAAAAACATCTCGTTTTATCAATATGATATCAGCAAACCCTGGCCTGCTGATTCAACAAAATTCGATTTAGTGACCTGCAACCTGGTGCTCGAACACATCGCCGATCTGCATTTTATCTACAAAGAAGCCGAACGGGTGTTGCGCCCCGGCGGGCAGTTATTTCTGTGTGAGCTTCACCCCTACCGCCAACTCAAAGGTGGCCAGGCACAATACGTGTCAAGAACGGGCGACAGCATCCCGATTGCCACATACGTGCACAGCTTTGCTGAATTTATCAACGAGGCGCTGGCAGTCGATTTAGTTGTCTCGGGCGTCAAGGAATGGCATGCGCCAAGCGATGACATGCCGAGGCTATTGTCCCTGCTTTTCGTAAAACGATAGCCTATTGATGAACCGCCTTGCTGTCATCGGGCGCCTCACCCCTTTCGTTCATACCGTAGTCCCTGACCACGCCGGCGATGCGTAAACGGTAGTTGGCGAGGATGCCGGCGCGGCCGGCGGCCTGGCTCTTGCGGTGACGCGGGATGTTGCGCCAGCGCGTGAGGGCTTCCTCACCTTCCCAGAACGACAAGGACAGGAACTTGCCCGGTTCGGTAAGGCTTTCAAAACGCTCAACCGAGATGAAGCCTTCGACTTTGTCCAATTCCGCCTTGAGCGCTGCAACGTGATCGAAATAGTCGTTCTGGCGGCCATCGGCGGGCCAGAATTCGAAGATGACGGCGTGCATAAGGTTTACTCCACTGCTATGGCTTCGCGTTTGAACGGCGTTGCGTCCGGATCAATCTCTTCACCCAACTCGCGAGCGAAACGGTGGCCGGAATAGACGGCGGCCGCGATGATGCCGGGGGCATAGGCATCGCCGATCAGTTTGACTGACGTTATGCCGGCATCGGCCCAGTCATCCTGGCGCGCCTTGAGGTCATGCCACAGGCTGTCTTCCGGCATGCGGGAGGTAACAGGTATGAGCGTAGCGCATGGCATGATTTCCGCCTTGCCGGTGAAGGTGCAGGCAATGTCGATTTCTCCGGGCCGGCACGACTTGAGCAGGCGGTGCGGGTGAATTGCCACACCCAGCTCCAACAACCCTGCCTGTATTCGGCTGTGCTCGAGGTTGTTGCTGGTCCACCGCGAGACGATGGCATGCGGGGTGACAATGCTGGTTTCAAGACCGGCTCTGGCGCAGATTTCAGCCAGCAGGCCGCCCATGTAGTACTCATCGC
>JABDJG010000440.1 GCA_013002595.1 Hyphomicrobiales bacterium
TGGGTCTTGCGCTTGCCAACAAGCCGGGCCTGACCGGCAGCATTGTGCACCTGGCCAATCACGCGATGATAAAGGCGACGCTGTTCATGGTCATGGGCGGCGTCTTCTATCGCCTGGCGACCGACAATATCAAAGACTTTGCCGGTCTTGGCCGCCGCATGCCCATTACCATGGGCATCTTTGTCATCGCCGGATTGGCGCTGATCGGCGTTCCGGGAACTGCCGGGTTCATCACCAAATGGTATCTGGTGCTCGGCGCCATGGAACGCGGCTGGTGGTGGCTCGCCTTCCTCATCGTGGGAAGTTCCATCATCGCCGTTGTCTATATCGGGCGGGTTGTCGAGATGGCCTATTTTCAGGAGCCCGCAACCAAGGCACGTCTGACGCCGGAGCTGCCGATGTCCATGCAGGCGCCGGTTCTGGTCCTGGCGGCCGCCATCGTCTGGTTCGGTTTTGACACCCGGCTCACTGCCGGCATGGCGGCAAGGGCAGCCGAAATTCTGCTTGCGGTGACGCCATGACCGATGCGGCCCTGATACTTCTATGCCTGCTGATTCCCGTCGTTGGGACCATTGCGATTGCTGCGGCCGGCAAAGCGCCGAACTTGCGAGAGACCATCACGCTGGCGAGCGGCGCTGCGCTGTTGATCATGGTGTTGCAGCTTGCAGACCGGGTCTTCGATGGCGCCAAGCCGGAGACGTCGATGCTGACGATCGTCGAAGGCGTGGACATTGCTTTCTCGGTCGAACCACTCGGCATGCTGTTTGCGATAATCGCCTCTGGGCTTTGGATCGTCAATTCGATCTATTCCATCGGCTACATGCGCGGCAACAACGAGCCGCGCCAAACCCAGTTCTATGTGTGTTTTGCCGTGGCCATCGTATCCGCCATTGGCGTTGCCTTTGCCGCGAATCTCGTCACCCTGTTCCTGTTTTACGAGGCCCTCACGCTATCCACCTATCCACTGGTCACCCACAAGGGCACTGAGGAGGCCAAGCGCGGCGGGCGGATCTATCTGGTGCTGTTGCTGACCACCTCCATGTTCCTTCTGCTGCCGGGCATCGTGTGGACCCTGGCGCTGACGGGTACAACCAACTTCACACCGGGCGGTATCCTGGCCGGCAAGGCCGACGGTCTCATCACCGGTATCCTGCTCGCCCTTTATGCCTTCGGCATCGGCAAGGCGGCGGTTATGCCAGTGCATTTCTGGCTGCCCAACGCCATGGTCGCGCCGACGCCGGTGAGCGCCCTGCTGCACGCGGTCGCGGTGGTCAAGGCCGGCGTGTTTTCGATCCTCAAGGTCGTCGTCTACATCTTTGGCATCGACTTTCTGGCCGAGAGTGGCCAGAACGACTGGCTGGTCATCGTTGCCGGCGCCACCGTCGTGTTTGCCTCCCTGATCGCCATGACCAAGGACAACCTGAAGGCGCGGCTTGCCTATTCGACGGTGAGTCAATTGTCCTATATCGTGCTGGGCGCGGCCCTTGCGACCGGTATAGGGGTCATCGGCGGTGGCATGCATATCGCCACCCATGCCGTTGGCAAGATTACCCTGTTCTTTTGCGCCGGCGCCATCTATACGGCCGCCCACAAGACCGAAATATCCGAACTCGACGGCCTTGGTCGCGCCATGCCGTTTACGTTCGCCGCTTTTGCCATCGGTGCCCTGTCGATCGTTGGGCTGCCGCCGCTGGCAGGGCTGTGGAGCAAATGGTATCTCGCCATCGGCGCCCTGGATGCAGGCCAGCTCGGCGTTATCGCCGTGTTGATGGTGTCTTCACTCCTCAATATCGCCTACTTGCTGCCGATACCGCTGAGGGCGTTTCTGGCCAAGCCGGCCAACGGCAAGACTGATGGCGGTATACGCGAGGCACCGTTGCCATGTTTGGTCGCCATCGGCATCACGACACTGTTGTGCCTGGTCCTGTTCTTTTTCCCCGAACCGCTGTTCGAGCTCACCCGTATGATTCCTTTGCGCTGAGGAGCCAGCCCCATGTCCAAACCGGTCGACGACAAGAACAAGCATATGTTTGACGATCCTAAGAACATCAAGCGTGTCATCCATGCGCTTTATGCCGTTTGTGGGGTCTCCCTCCTGCTCGACCTCGTGGTGCACCGGCACGTGGACCATCCGTGGGAACGGTTGTTCGGATTCTACTGCCTTTATGGTTTTGCGGCGTGTGTGATCCTGGTGCTTGTCGCTAAGGAGCTGCGCAAGGTGCTGATGCGGCCCGAGGACTATTATGACAAGTAGCGTTGCCCCGTTCCTGATCTTTTACATCAGCGCCGTGCTGGCAGGCGTTACCGGCGGTCGCTTGCGCGCGGCAATAATGCTCGCTGTGCCGGTGGTCGGCGCGCTCAACCTATGGGGCATGGCTGATGGAACTGCCGGCCAACTCGTGCTGCTTGATTACACGCTCACCTTCATGCGTGTCGACAAACTGTCGATGCTGTTCGGATACCTGTTCCATCTCGCCGCATTTCTCGGCATCGTTTTTTCGCTTCACGTTAAGGACCGTATCCAGCACGTCGCAGGCCTGGCTTATGCCGGCAGCGCGCTTGGTGCGATCTATGCCGGTGACCTTGTCACCTTGTTCCTGTTCTGGGAGATGCTGGCGCTCACCTCGGTGTTCCTGATTCTGGCGCGTGGCACCGAGCGGGCCACCCAGGCGGCGATGCGCTATTTCCTGATCCAGGTCCTGTCCGGCGTGGTGCTTCTTGCCGGCGTGATCATCCATGCCGGCACGACAGGATCCATCGCCTTCGACTTCATCGGGCTTGGCGGCGTGGGCTCCTGGCTGATTTTCCTCGCCTTCGGCGTCAAGTGCGCTTTCCCGGTGCTGCATACATGGCTGACAGATGCCTATCCCGAAGCAACCCCGACCGGCACGGTCTTGTTGTCCGCCTTCACCACCAAGGTTGCAGTTTATGCCATGGCCCGCAGCTTCCCGGGCACCGATCTATTGGTCTACATCGGTGCCACCATGGCCATGTTCCCGATTTTCTTTGCGGTGATCGAGAACGATCTTCGCCGCGTGCTCGCCTATAGCCTCATCAATCAGGTGGGCTTTATGGTCTGCGGCATTGGCATCGGCACGGCACTTGCCATCAACGGTGCGGTGAGCCACGCCTTCAACGACGTGATCTTCAAGGGCCTGTTGTTCATGACGATGGGCGCGGTGCTCTACCGCACCGGCAAGATGAACGGTTCCGATCTCGGCGGCCTCTATAAATCGATGCCGTGGACCACTGGCTTTTGTATCGTCGGGGCGGCCTCGATCTCTGCCTTTCCGCTGTTTTCAGGCTTCGTGTCGAAGTCGATGGTGATGGTTGCCGCCCTTCAGGAAGGTCATCCAGTCGTTTGGTTGTGTCTGCTGTTTGCCTCTGCCGGCGTGTTCCACCATGCGGGCATCAAGATCCCCTACTTCGCATTCTTTGCCCATGATTCCGGCATCCGATGCAAAGAAGCCCCTCGCAACATGCTCATCGCCATGGGGCTTTCGGCGGTAATCTGCATCTTCAATGGCAGCTATCCCTGGGTGCTCTATTCGATGCTGCCGTTCCCGGTGGACTACGAACCCTATACGGTGGCCCACGTCCTTACCCAGTCGCAGCTCCTGTTCTTTTCTGCACTGGCCTTCGTGTGGCTGCAGTTGCGCGGTCTTTATCCGCCGGAGCTGCCAAGCGTAAACATCGATACCGACTGGAGTTACCGCAAGCTGCTGCCGGCGGCAGCTATCGCCATTCGCACTCTGACAGGCAATCTGGCCGCGGCCACGCGCGACTGGACAGTTGACGCATTCAGCTTCGCCCACCGCAAGATCTACCGGTTGCATGGCCCTGAAGGTGTTCTAGCCAGTTCATGGCCCACCGGGTCGATGGCGTTTTGGACCGCTGTCCTGCTGCTTGGTTATCTGCTGGTGAATTATTTCAGTTGACGGGCGACGTCGATGAGTTGAGACGTCAACCGGCCGTTAACCTCCGATTTGGCATGTTTGTATAGAATTAGCCGGTCAGGTCTGGCGCCTGACCGGCTTACAGCATTACTTCAGGGGATCGACTTGTTCAGCTCATCTCAGGGTCAGGATAGTCAGAGCGCAATCGCGGTTGCGATCCAGACAACTTCCGGCAAAACTATTAAGGGGTATTTGAGTACCAGCTTGTCCGGCAAACTGCCTGATACCATGAACAACCCTGAGCCCTACATTCAGCTCATGCGGCCAGACGGTACGGTAGCAATGATCGCCAAGGCGGTCATCGCGCAGATCGAGCAGATCAATATCGCGCGCACCGACCAACTGACAAAGCGCATCAAGACCGACAGCATACTGGACCCCTACGCGGTGCTTGGCGTCTCCAAGACATCCAGCAGCAATGAAATCCAGAGCGCCTATCATGCACTGGCCCGGCGCTATCATCCGGATCACTTTTCAGGCCGGGAGATCCCGCCCGAAGTCCTGCAGTACGTCTCCACGATGTTTCAGCGCATAACCATCGCGTACAACGAATTGAAGCCTGAATTGGACAGGAACGACGCGGCATAGGGGCTCTTTGCACACAGGCCCAAGTGCCGCGACCAGCTGCCTGCGACACACAATTTCATCGCCTGGCTGATCGACGAATTCACCAACTGAACAGTCATGTTAACCGTGGTTATTCAGCATAATTGGCGGATTTGATTCTCTTTTGCGGGAAATTGTTTAGACTTTGGTAAGTCATATAGTCAGGAGGCCCTACCATGACAACCGCTCTACAAGGACAGGATCGGCGCATCAATCAGCGCTCTAGATGCCTTAAAGGCGCCCGTATCGTTTTCGGCAACGGCAACTCGACCCTAGACTGCCGGATCCGCAACAAATCGGAAACCGGCTTGCGGCTCATCACCAACGAAACCGGTTATGTGCCTGACACCTTTGCGTTGGTGCCGGACGATGCCCTCAAGAGCCATGTGTGCAAGGTGACCTGGCGCAGTCCGACAGAAATCGGTGCTGTCGTCGTCGCCGATGAACCGCTGAACCACAAGGGTTGCAGCCGCTGCAATCCATCCATGCGGACCCGCAAGCCGCAGACCGAAGAACGCTACCCGGTCTAAGGACAGCACAATCAATGTGCATGCCGGGCTTTTGCCCAGGCTCAATTTATGGCACTCCAGAAACCTAACCCAAGGTCGGCACGGAGGGCTCATCAGGGATGCGGGCGAATGCTGCCCAAAAAGGAAAACGTGCAGCCACCAGCGCTGCACGAAACTTTATTCGCGCGCGTCTTGGCTGGCTGAATGGCTATCCCGAGGCAAGTGAGGACACAACGGCCGTTACGTGGCGCGCCCTGCCGTTGCCAGGCAGCAGAAAATCAGCTGAAAATCTGGAGA
The DNA here is from genome assembly GCA_013002595.1 of Hyphomicrobiales bacterium. Lineage (GTDB taxonomy): Bacteria > Pseudomonadota > Alphaproteobacteria > Rhizobiales > Aestuariivirgaceae > JABDJG01. The sequence goes on from JABDJG010000440.1 coordinate 5,369, forward strand.
TTTCCCGCGAGCTATTACGCAAGTCGGAGTTTGCCCGCAATGCCGCCCGTCGGCGCTTTCCGCATGCATTGCAAAACGTTGTCGGCGATGTCAGCGAATGGACCAGAAGCACCGATGCCAGGTTGAACATACTTAAGGCAACTGTGCACGACGGCACTCCCTTGCCCGGACTTGCAGCAATGCTTGCCGCAGCGGACTTGCGGCGGGCGGTGCGCATCCAGATTAACGAACTACATCGGGGAAATCTCTCGTTTGCCCCCTTGTTGACCGCGTTGGTCTGGCGTCATTGGGAGGACGTCGAAGCGCTGAAGAACTCTATCAGCCAACTAGACATGCATCGCGACAGTATTGCCATTCTTCTTGATCGCCTGCCCGGCGCACGTCGCGTTGCTGAGGCAATGGCGTGCCTTGATCTGGTCTGCGACGGTTGCGACCCGTGGTTTCTCGACCTTTTGAGGGACCCGCGCATTTGGGATCTGCCTCTTTCGAACGGTGCCTTTCCAGCATGTTTGCAAAAATGCATTAAAACCCTCAAATCCGACGGGGCCGCGGCGCTTGATTTGGCTGCAGCGGGATTCGCCAGGCCGCCGGCGAAGTTCGCCACAGACCTGCTCGACCAGATCAGCCGCCTGGCCGGGCTCGGGCAACCGACCCGCGATCATCGCCTGCGGCTTTTGCGATTGTTCATTCCTGACGACATCGCACCGGCATGGGCCAACTGGTGGCTCACAGCAGACAAACTCGAGCGCGAACTGAAGATAAATGTGCACTCGGGCTGGGCAAATGCCACTCACCAGGAGCGGATCGCACGCAAGGCCTTGTCAAAGCGCATCGGTGAAGAGCTCGAACCGTTACCCGTTGTCAATCTGCGCAAACACGGCAAGACCCTCGACCGGCTATCCAGCATCAAGCGCCACAAGGCGGTCGAGGCGATGCTCGACTGCCTGTCCGCTCTGCCCGGATCGTTACGTGCCGATCCGGCGGTGGCGACTTTCCTGGAACACTGGCTGGATGTGCTCGAGAACCCTGCCACAGGTCGTAACCAGGCCGTTGTGCTGCTGCGCGCCCAGCAAAGGCTGCTGGGCGATATCCCCGATGACCGGCGCGAACAGCACATCTGGGCAACCAGTCAATTGCCCGAATACTTATGTGATACCTGGATTGACCAGAAGAAATCGATCAAGCATGTCGAGCCTGCGATTGCCGCCCTCACGCAACTGCTGAGCGAACACATACCGTGTCATAAAAATTATGGACGGTTGCGAAATTATTTCGGATGGGACTCATTGGTCGATGCAGCCGGCATAATGAACGACCCGCGCGATGCTGCCGACGCGATTTGCCTGGTTCCTCCGGACTCCTGTGATTTCAACGGCGAAATCTGGGCTGCAATGCTGCGGCAATCGGGGCCGTGCATGCAAAAGTTTGCCACAATGGCCAAGACCTGGCAGTCGCACAGCGCGGGCGCTGCCCTGTGCGATGAAGCGCTGTTGCTGTTTCAAGACCCCAGTCTTTCACTGGTGGTGACTTCAACCCTGTTGCTCGGTGAAGGCAAGCGTCTGGCTCGGGCAATCGCGCTGTCAGCACTTGCAAGATCGCTCGCCGCCGAGTTTGTTTTTGCGCCACCACCGGACATTTCTCTTGTGGCCGTGCTGACGTACTATCCTGAGGTTTTGCATCCATTGCTGCAGGAACTGGCGCTGTGGGACCGAAATTTTTGCCAAGCGGTTGACCAGATCCTGGGCAACGATTTCCCGGACCGCCGTCAGCTTGAAGCCGAGCTGGCGACTGTCAATCGGTTGGCTGACACAGCCGAAGGCCAGCGCCGTCGTGCTCTGTTGGCACGGGCAAACACATTGAGCAGGCAGCTGAGCGAACCGCCTGCAGTGTCCGGCCAGCGCATCGTGAACCTACGGACAAAACTCGATCAACGTCTGCATCACGCCCGGATGGTCGAATGGGAGCGGTTGTTGTTGGACAGCGTCCGGTGTGGCCTGAAGGACAAATCCGGACAGGTACCGCCGGATCAATTTTTTGATGATGCAGATACGATACTGGTTCTCAGCGGACTAGCCAGCCTTTCTTCAAACTTCAAAAATCTGGCTTATCAGTTACTGACGGCGCGCAACGGGCCGGCGCCCTGGGACCTCCGGGACCACCGCGCAAACCGGGCGTTCATTGCCCGCATGCAGCAACACTATCAGGTCGGTCCCTGGCTGGACGGGATAGGGCAGCACCACACCGAGATCGACGACCAATCATACACCGTTGAGCTGGTGGACGATCCGCTTCAGGTCATGCAGATGGGACAGCAGTTCTCCACGTGCCTGTCGCCCGGTTCCTTCAACTTCTTCTCGGCTGTTTCCAACGCTGCCGACATCAACAAACGTGTCATTTATGTCCGCAATGAAAAAGGTACGGTACAAGGGCGTTGCCTGGTCGCCATTACCGACGAATTTCACCTGCTGGCATTCCATATCTACGCGCATGCGCACCAATACATGATTGAAGCTGCTGTGAAGCAGTTCGTGCAGAATCTTTGCGAGGCAATCGGCACCTCGATCGTTGCAACCGGACACGTAAGCACTCTCGTGGCGCCGGACTGGTACGATGATGGACCAATCGATCTGACCGGCCGGCTCGGCAAGCTCGGCCAAAATTCCGAATTTGGCCAGGCCTTAGCCAAAGCGCCAGTTGGCAGCGTCATCCCGATGCTCCGGGAGATTCTACAGGATCACCCAATCACGCCATCACTCGTCAGTTTGCTGCTTGATACGGCAGCCTTTTATGCACGGCCAGAGCTTGTGTTGCCGCTTTTGCCGTTCGTCCATCAGTCTGGCGAACTTGATCCTTGGACACGCATCAAAATCGCGGAACGGGTTTGTGAGGCCGGCGAACCGCAAACTGCACTTGAACTGATCAAGCCATTATTGAAAAACCGCCCCACCCAGAACGAATGGATACAGGGCCACTTGGCAGAGTTGCTGCTTCGCTTAAATTTACCGCAGCGCGCCCTTGAGGCGATCCGGCGCTCACGACCTGAATATGTAAGGGGCTGGGAGGACGAATTGCCGTTTCGGACAAGCCTGGCGGCAGATGCCTATATCGGGCTCAACCGCCCCACAATGGCATTAACGCTGTACCGCCTGGCAGGCGCTTACGGTGATGAACGTGCAAAGCAACGGGCCGCGAAACTCGAAATGGAGCTAAATGGAGCTCTCTAATTAACTGAAATAGCTAGAAATTTTCCAGCCATGGCCGGACTTCCAGCTCCATTGTCCAGGCCGAACGGTGCTGTCGGATCAGGTGCAGATAAGTCTTGGCAATTTCGTCGGGATCAAGCATGGAGTCCGGGCGGTCGGCCGGGGGCATGCGTTCACGGCGTTCGGGATTGCGGATGCCACCATCTATATTTATGTGGGCGACGTGAACGCCCTTCGGCTGCAGCTCACGGGCCATCGATTGAGCAAGTCCTCGCAGAGCAAATTTGCCCATGGCGAAGGAGGCCGACTGGGCATAACCCTTGATCGAGGCCGATGCGCCGGTGAACAAGATGACGCCGGCGCCTTTGCTGGCCATACGCCTGGCGGCTTGCTGACCGACCAGGAAACCGCCGTAACCGGTCACCAGAAGAGCTTGTTTGACGTTTTCGGGATCCAGATCGGCGATCGGACCGCGCTCGCGTGCGGACGGATTGTAAATGACCACATCGGGACTGCCGGCCGCCTTGTCGATGTTGGAGAACAGGACTGCGACCTGCTGAGGGTCTGAGGCATCGCACCGATAGGCCTCGGCGCCGATTTCACTGCACAAGCCGGCCAACTTTGAGGTGTCGCGAGCCGCCAGGGACACCTTCATGCCCTCGGAAGACAGCAAACGCGCAATTGACGCTGACAGGCCGGTCCCCGCGCCAACGATAAGAGCCGATTGGGGGTTGAATTCACTCATGTTTGCCTCGCTCAAGGACGTGGGATTGCAGAGTGAAAGCTTGCATATTCCAGCCAGCTGTTCCAGTCACAAGATCACGGCAACCGGAGGAACGAAGGTGTACCGAGCCCGCCACACAGTCATGGCGATCATGCTTGTCTGCATGGCGAGTAGCGCACCCGCGCGTGAGCCGACCGGGGGCGCCTCGTTGTGGACCGGCTGTTCCGCTGATTTCTTCACGCAGGCGTACTACGAAAGCTATGCGGCATGCCGGGCATATGTTGTTGGCATTGCCGATGTCCTGACCGGCGGCGACAGCGTGGCCGGCCACAAGGCTTGCATCCCCAAAGGTACATCCAAGGCCGACATTACGGAAAAGGCCGTCAGCTGGCTGGAGGCCTCATCATCCAGGCTCAATGAAGCACCGGCCCATCAACTGGTCGCGGAGGCGATCAGCAAAGCATACCCATGCGATTGAGCATGAACCCTAAAGCAAAGCGCATTAGTCCGGCAGAATGACCGCCTGGGCTACTATGCAGCGCTCGCCATTGTAGGTGATCGAAGGCGAGCCATGCAGCACGTAACCATCGTCCAAAGCGGCCGAGACGCGGGCGCAGAACGCATTATCGTCCGGGCCGGTGAGCACGCGGTAGCGTAGTTTTTCAGACATCTGGCTGTCCTTATCTGGGTCTAGGGTCAGGACCCTAACTTGCTGGTCTGGTGTACATCACACGAAAATGCGGCACGGCGCGGTCCGGCTTTTGAACGGTGAACTCCTGGCAGCTTTGCTCAATCAGACCATGGCGTTCAAATGCGGTCAATTCGGTCCGTGACAACGGCCAGGGCGGTCCATCGACTTCAACATCATCGGGCCTTGAGCGGCAAATCACCAAGAGACTGCCGCCCGGCGCAACCAGTGCGGCGATCGCGGCGAAGGCCCTCTTGCGGAAATCATGTTTCAACGCCTGGATCGTGTAACACTCGTGTACCAGATCGAAGGCACCGGTCCATTCTTGCGGCAGGGCAAACAGATCAGCCGTATGGTAATCGACTCTGGTGTGCTCGAAACGCTGTTTTGCCCAGTTGATGGCGGTCTGCGACAGATCAAAGGCGGTGACTTCGTAACCGGCATCGGACAAGGCCTCGGCATTGTCGCCCAGGCCGCAACCGATATCGATGGCGCGGCCTTCGTAGAGCATGCCGGAGCGGCCAATCCATTCAGCAAGGCCAGGATGTGGCTCAAGGTCGGCCCATGGCACCCGGGCGGGATCATCGCCGGCTGCCTTGTACAGCTGATCGAACCAGGCAAGGTCTTCACCGCTGGCTTCGGCCGTGGCCTGAAGTTCACCTGCATTCGCGCGGGCATCTGCGCGCCGATCTGCGAAACTCAAGCCTTTTTGTGCCATCTGCCGTTCTCGTCCTGCTGCCAATAGGTCGCGTCGTGGTCACTCGCAGTAATCTGTTTCCACTGATTTCTGGCAGTCTCGACGGCCTGTTCATCGCGGCCATCGAACATATAGACGGCGCGCTCGAGGCCGGAAACATCCCCCAACACAGCGCCATCGACATAAAACCTCACGGTCGCGCCATTGGGGCTTTCATCATTGTCGGTCAGCCAGACCGGTTGATGCTCCGGATTGCCGTCGCGGGCGGTGCCGTGGGGCAGAAAACCTTCATCCCGCCAGGTCCACAAGACATTCGATAAGGCCTCGCTGCGCTCTTCACTGCCGGTCTGAACGACGGCGCGCCAGCCGCGCTCCAGCGTCTTGTCCAACAGAATCGGCAACACCCGCTCAAGCGGCCGCTGTTCGAGATGATAAAACAGGACTTCGGTCACGCGCCCGCCATTATTTCTCGTAGTGACGCTCGACGAGACGATCGAGCAGGCGAACGCCCCAGCCGGAGCCCCAGGACTGGTTGATCGCCGTCTTGTTGGCCGCCATGGCCATGCCGGCAACATCGAGGTGCACCCAGGGTACCTTGTTGACGAATCTTTGCAGAAACTGGGCTGCGGTAATTGAACCGGCCAAACGCCCGCCGGTATTCTTTACATCAGCTACTTCGTGGTCGATCAACTTGTCGTAAGCCGAGCCCAGTGGCAACCGCCAGACTTTCTCGCCAGTCTCCTCGCCAAGCGCATGCAGCCGCTCACTCAGTTCATCGTTGTTGGAGAACAAGCCGGCGTGTTCCTTGCCCAGGGTCACTAGGATTGCGCCGGTCAGCGTTGCCAGGTCGATCATGAATTTCGGCTTGAAACGTTTTTGCGTGTACCACAAGGCATCTGCCAGAACGAGGCGGCCTTCGGCATCGGTGTTGAGAACAGCGATGGTCTGGCCGGACATTGACGTAACAACATCACCGGGGCGCTGGGCCTTGCCGTCCGGCATGTTTTCAACCAGGCCGATAACCCCGATCACATTGGCGTTTGCCTTGCGGCCGGCAATGGCAGCCATCAAACCGGTGACACAGGCAGCACCGCCCATATCGCCCTTCATGTCTTCCATACCGGCGGACGGCTTGATCGATATGCCACCTGTATCAAAGGTCACGCCCTTGCCGACAAAGGCAACGGGCTGTTCGCCCTTGGGGCCGCCATTCCAGCGCATGACGACAAGGCGGGACTCGCGTACGGAGCCCGATCCGACGCCGAGTAACGCGTCCATCTTGAGCCGCTCCATCTGTTTTTCGCCGAGAACTTCAACCTGCACGCCGAGTTTGGTCAGTTGCTTGGCGCGGGCGGCAAATTCTACCGGGTAAAGAATATTTGCCGGCTCGTTGACCAGATCTCGGGCCATATGTACACCGGTTGCGATCGCATCGAGCGGCCTGAACGCCTTGCGCGCGGCTACCAGTGCGCCGGTCAGCATTGTTGCAGACTTCAGGTGTGGCACCTTCTTGTCGTCTTTGCCGGTCTTGTATTTGTTGAAGGCGTAGGTTCGCAGCCGCATGCCCGAGGCGATCAGCGCGGCGATGTCACCTTCGTCCAGCTTGGTAGAGCCTGCAATATCAGCGGCAACCAGAGCATTGGCCGATTTTGTCGTTGCCAATGCGCCGGCAATCGAGCCGCCAAGCAACTCAACATTGAGGCCAGTCAATTCGCCGGGTTTACCCACTCCGAATATGATCACCCGGTCCAGACCGGATGTTCCCGGGGCGACAACGTCGAGTGAGGAATCGCTCTTGCCGGTGAATTCGGCGGTCTTGATGGCCCGGCCCAGCTGACCGCCAGTCGCCTTGTCCACCGATTTGCCGAAGGTGGATAATTTGGCACCGTCGGCGACAAGAATCACCAGTGTGCCACTGGATGGAACCGCAAGCGCTTGGAATTTGATTTTCATGAAAGTTGGGCCTTTCGGGATGAGCCAGCTGGGACGGGTTGCCAGTGGCTTGAAACAGACTAATTGGTCTAATGGTTAAAGCGTCTGTTTTCAATGGTTTGCCGACAGCTTTTGGACAACCTGGCAAGCCCCGCCGGGCAAATTCGCGTTACCGGCCAAATATGTACCCAATTGGGGTGTATTAATGTTTTGGTTTCGCTGGTTAAACGGGTTAGAAATGCTTAACAAATCGTAAACGCGTTCGGCCGACCGTAGGGGTGGTTGCAAGCTAAACTCAAGGGTTCATGGGGAGTAAATCCAACAATGCAGGTGGATGGTTGCGCCCTGCTTGGCTTTGGCCGGCGGCGACAGCGTTGTCACGTGGTGTTACCGGAGCCGTTTTCCTGTTTGCCGCGGTGCTGGCAACGCCTCTATTTGAGGCAGCGCAAGCCGCCGAGAAATCCGAGCGCCTCAAGCCGCACCTGAAGACCCCACCACCCGGCACACGGGTCAATGTCACCGCCAACCGGCTGGTCTATGACGCGCGCCGCAAGATCGCAGTGGCAACCGGTGACGTTTATATCACCTATGGCAGGTATGTGCTGGTTGCGCGCAAGGTCGCTTATGACCAACGCCGTGATAGTCTTCGCGCGGACGGCGAAGTGCGGCTGCTTGAACCAGGCGGCAACATCCTGGAAGCCGACATAGCACAGCTGCAGAACAAATTCCGCGACGGGTTTGCTGAACATCTCCGGCTGTTGCTGACCAACGATGCGCGGATGACGGCCGATTACGCCAAACGCAGCGACGGCAATCTGACGATCTATACAAAGGTAGCCTACACAAGGTGCAAAGAC
>JABDJG010000448.1 GCA_013002595.1 Hyphomicrobiales bacterium
CATTTGATCACTGACATAATTATCCTCGCTCAAACCCGCGGCTGACCTCCCAATCTGTCACCCGCCGGTCGTATTCGACCTGCTCCCAGCGCCCGCAATGCAGGTAGTGGTCGATCACCTCGTCCCCCATCGCCGCGCGCAGCATTCTCGAGCCATCAAGCGCATCGAGCGCGGCCCGCAAGGTGCCGGGGATCTCGCGCGCATCCTTGCCGCCATAGGCATCGCCCACAAACACCGGCTCCAGCTCACGCTTGTTCTCAATGCCGTCAATGCCGGCTGCCAGAAGCGCTGAAAACGCCAGATAGGGATTGAGATCAGCGCCGCCGACCCGGCATTCGACCCGCACCGCTTTTGTATCGGCCCCGCACACCCGGTATCCTGCGGTGCGGTTGTCCATCGACCAGATCGCCTTGGTTGGCGCAAACGTACCGGCAACGAACCGTTTGTAGGAATTGATATAGGGCGCCAGAAAATAAGTGATCTCGCTGGCGTGGTGCAGCAGCCCGGCCAGATAATGCCGCATCATCTCAGACATGCCATGCTCGGCCTTTGGATCATGAAACAGCGGATCGCCATCCAGGCTCCATAGCGACTGATGGACGTGCGATGAATTACCGGCCGCGTCATAATTCCATTTCGCCATGAAGCTGACGGCCTGGCCCTGCGACCAGGCGATTTCCTTGCAGGCATTCTTGATGATCGAATGCCGGTCCGCCATGGTCAGCGCATCGGCATAGCGCACGTTGATCTCTTCCTGGCCGGCATCGGCCTCGCCCTTGGAATTTTCAACCGGAATATCGGCGCCCTGCAGGCCATTGCGGATCGCCCGCATGACGTTCTCTTCCTTGGTCGTCTGCAGGATATGGTAATCCTCGTTATAGGCGCTGATCGGCGTCAGTCCGCGATACCCCTTGGCATGGGCCTCCTCATAGCTCTCGCGAAACAGGAAGAACTCCAGCTCGGACGCCATGAACGCCCGCATGCCCATGTCTTCCAGCCGCGCAACCTGCTTTTTGAGCACCGCACGCGGTGAATGCGGCACCTCGGCATGGGTATGGTGATCGAGCATGTCGCACAGCACCAGCGCGGTACCTTCAAGCCACGGCACGACGCGCAGCGTGCTCATGTCCGGCTTCATCGTGTAATCGCCGTAGCCCGCCTGCCAGCTGGTTGCCTTGTAGCCCTCGACCGTTTCCATCTCCATGTCGGTCGCCTGCAGGTAGTTGCAGCTGTGGGTCTCCTCCCAGGCGCCGTCGACAAAGAACTCGGCCTGAAACCGCTTGCCCATCAACCGGCCCTGCATATCCACCTGCACCGCCAGCACCGTGTCGATACTGCCGTCTGCGACCGCCTGTCTCAGTTCATCCAATGTCAGTTTGCCAGCCATATCCGTCAGCCAAATCCTGCAATGAGCCAAGAATAATCAGGGTGGGCAACACGCCCACCCTGCATCGTGTCAGGCGGGATCAACTGTACCGGTACGGCACGCCGACCTTCTCCATCACGGCCTTGTAGTCTTTGAAGATCTGCACAACCTTGGCCGCACGAGGGCTTTCAGAGGCAAGTTCCTCCCAGAAGCTCTCGGAATCTTTGACCACCGTATCCCATTCTTCGGTCGGAATGGTCGTCAGCTCCATCTTCTTGCCATTCACACGCAAGTCGGCCTCACCGCCCCAATACCAGACCTGCCGGTAATAGTGCGATTGGTCGATGGTGATCTTGAACAGCTCTTTGAGGTGGTCTGGCACCTTGGCCCAGCTCTGTGAGTTGGCAAAGTACGAACCACACCAGGCGCCGGTTACGTTGTTGAGCAGGGCATAATTGCACACATCTGCCCAGCCAACCTCATAGGCTTCAGTAAATCCACACCAGGCAACACCATCGAGTTCGCCGGTCTGAATGGCAACTTCAACATCTTCCCAAGGCACAGTCACCGGAACCAGTCCATAGCGCGACAGGAAGCGTCCAGCGGTCGGAACACCAAAGACCCGCTTGCCCTTCATGTCGGCCAACGACCGGATGGGGTCTTTGGTAAAGATGTGGAGCGGATCCCATGCACCGGCACTGAGCCATTCAACACCTTCAACTTCACCATAGGCTTCTGCCCAGATTTCGTTCAGGCCATACCGGTCAAACAATACCGGCAAGTCCAGGCTGTAACGGGTCGAGAACGGAAAGTAACCGCCGAAGACGTTGATATCGACTGGCGAGGCCATCGTTGCATCGTCCGATTGAACGGCATCGATTGTGCCGGACTGCAGAGCACGAAACAGCTCGTCAGTCGGAACGAGCTGATCGGCGTAATACAGCTCAATCTCCATTTGGCCGTTGGCTGCCTTGTTGAAGGCGTCGATCTGCGGTTTGATAACGTGTGCACCAAGCGGCGCGCCCGAATAAGTCTGCAGTCTCCATTTGATGGTTTCCTGCGCTCTGACCACCGCTGGCGCGGCTAATGTTGCGGCACCTGCAGCACCGATACCGGTAAGGACCTTGCGTCTCGTTGTCATAGTTTCCTCCTATCTGTTTTGCACTTTGCTTTGGTTGTAGAGGAACGATTCCTCCATGGGGTAATTCAAGCTAGCCCTTCAGGTTAGTTATCTAGAATACACATACTGCGGCAACCACAACGCAATCTGGGGAAACACCATGATCAGGCATAGTGCCAGAAGCATTACAAATACGAACGGAATGATCGACGAATAGATATCTCTGAGGGCAATCTCCGGCGGTGCCATTGCGCGCATCAAAAACAGATTATACCCGAACGGCGGTGTCATGTAGGCAATCTGGGTCGTGATCGTATAAAGAACCCCGTACCAGATCAGATCGAACTCGAGCACCTTGACCAGAGGCACATAAAGCGGAGCAACAATCACCAGCATGGCCGTATCATCAAGGAATGTGCCCATCAGCAAGAACGACAGCTGCATTAAAATGAGAATGATCCAGGGGTTCAGGCCTAATTGTTCGGTGAACAGATTATCGATTGCCCGAACGGCACCAAGTCCATCGAACACGGCACCAAATGCCAAGGCTGCCACAATAATCCACATAAACATGCACGAAATCGCCAGCGTTTGACGCACTGAAACCTCGAACACTTCGCGGTTCATTCGGCCTTTCACGACAGCAGCAATAAATGCAGCCATGGCGCCGATCGCTGAACTTTCGACCAGACTTGTCCAACCATTCACGAACGGGACAATCATCGAGCAGAAGATCACCACCGGCAGCAAGCCTGCCGACAGCAGCTTGAACTTTTCCGCTCGGGTCACTTGACGCTCTGATGCCTTTAGAACCGGACCCAACTCTGGTTGAATTCGGCAGCGAATGGCAATGTAAAGAACGAACATGCCGGCCATCATGAGCCCGGGAACAATCCCAGCCAGCCACAATTGGCCAACCGGTTGCCGCGCAATCATTGCATACAGGACAAGAACGACAGATGGCGGCACCAGAATACCGAGCGAAGAGCCGGCCTGGATCACCCCCGTGACCATCCTTTTGTCATATCCGCGTCGCAACAATTCCGGCAGAGCGATCGTTGCACCGATCGCCATACCTGCAACCGACAGACCGTTCATCGCCGAGATCAGCACCATCAATCCGATTGTGCCGATGGCCAATCCGCCATGAACCGGCCCCATCCAGACATGGAACATCTTGTAAAGATCGTCAGCAATTCTTGATTCCGAAAGCACGTACCCCATGAAGATGAACATCGGCAAGGTCAGCAGCGGATACCACTTCATGAGTTTCATGGCTGCTGAAAACGGCAGATCTGATCCGCCCACGCCCCATAGGGAAAGAGCCGCAATCGCCGCAACGGCGCCGACTGCACCAAACACCCGCTGACCCGTCACCATCATCAGCATCATGGAGGAAAACATCAAAATCGCGATAAGTTCATGTGACATCAGCTCACCTCGCCGCGAAGCGTGAAGATGTCTTTGAAGAATTCTGAAATGGATTGCAGCAACATCAGGAAAATACCGGTCACCATGATCACCTTGACCGGCCAGATATAGGGTCGCCATGCGCTTGGGCTGCGCTGACCGTACTCGTATGAATAAATCGTGGAATCAATTCCACCGTACAAAAGGACACCAAGGTAAAAGATCAGAAACAGTATTGTGAATGCATCAACCTGCGCCTTTTTGCGGTCCGACCATGAGTGATAGAACAGGTCCATCCGTATGTTGGCATTGAGCTGCATTGAATAGGGGCCACCCACCAGATAGTAGGCAACCATGGCATATTGAGCCATCTCCAAGGTCCACAATGAGGGAATGGATGTGACCTTTGACAAGGTTGACCACATCAAGATCGCGACCATGACGAAAATGCCGTACATAACGACCCGTCCGATAAGATAATTCAGTCTGTCAACGACTCTGACATAGCTTTTCATGGCCGAAATCATCAAGCTATCTCCACGTCGATCGGGCAGAGCGGACGAGGTCGCCGCGAAAAACATCGAGCATCATGCATAACTCCCGGCTTCAATTTCGCCTGCCATCTTTCCTTGCACTCGACCCAATGCCTGTTCGATCAACCCGCCCAGCCGTTGTGACCACAGTTCCTGACCCTCGGCATCGGCTATGTTGTCGTTCCTGATTTCAAGCATGACATTGAGCAGTCCGGCTGACTGGCAGTGCAAATTAAGCGTATGCAGCACCCCATCGCGGGGCCCGTAAGGCTCATTGCGCCTGCATTCGTAGTCCGCTGCTCCCGCTGCAGCAAAGAGTATCTCATCGGCCAGCCGGTTGTCCTGATCATGCAGCACACCCAGCTCGAATGGCCGATCGACACCTTTGTAAGTCGGCGTAAAGCTGTGAACCGTCACCACCACCGGTCGGACCCCAAGCTGTTGTTTGCTCTTGAGCACTTCGGAAATCTTTGCATGAAACGGATCGTATATTTCATCGATGCGAGTTTGCCGATCAGCATCAGACAAGTTCTCATTGCCGGGTATTGCCGTCAACTCGCTGACGGTTGGAATCGCGCTGCTGGCATCGGGGGGTCTGTTGCAATCATAAACCAACCGCGAGTAACGCTGCAGCACGAGCGTAGCGTCCAGTAACTGCGACAGAATTCGGGCGACGGGTTCAGCGCCTGGATCCCAGGCAATGTGGCTGGTGAGATCGTGGTCATAGAGACCGAGTGCACAAAGCGTTTTCGGGATGTAATTGCTCGCATGCTCGCACACCAGCACGATCGGCGATTGCCGTTCGGCATGCACCACCTCGGCAGGCTCTCCGATATCGGCAATTATGGGTAAATCCTCCACCATCCTGTCCCACTCGCCGGTCGTTTTGATGCCGGCATCACTTATGCGCGTGATCTCAATTTGAGCGAATAGTTTCAGAGTTCTTTTGGACTGTCAAATTCTTTACAAACCACCTTGGTTGCGCGACAGTGAACAGACCTCGATGCAAACAGGCAGGAAGCCGGAGTGGCCGATAAATCCAGCACGACAATTGCCGAACTCATCCGTGGCAACATCGGCGGCCTCACCCGCGCCGAGCGCCAACTGGCCAATGCGCTGATGGCCAACTATCCTGTCGCTGGCCTGACCAGCATTACAGAACTTGCAAAGACCGCTAACGTCTCAACACCCACAGTCCTGCGCATGGCCAAGAAAATCGGCTTTTCCGGATTCCCCGATTTTCAATCCGCATTGCGCCGAGAGCTTGAGGCAACCTTGTCGAACCCGATTGCCAAGCATGATCGCTGGGCACTCGATGTCCCTGAAGGACACATCCTCAACCGTTTTGCATCTGCAACAATCGACAATCTCCAGACATCACTGCAGCACATCGATCACAAGATGTTCGACAAGGTCTCCGGCCTGCTCGCGGACCAGGATGCCTCGATCCATATCGTTGGTGGCCGTATAACCCATGCAATAGCCGACTATCTCTTCACCCATTTACAAGTCATCCGCAAAGACGTGCACATGCTGCCGTCCTCGGCCGGACTTTGGCCGCACCATCTTTTGAACATGGACAATAATGCCGTCCTCGTTGTGTTTGATGTGCGCCGCTACGAAGCCGACTTGTACAAATTGGCGGAGTTGGCTCAGGAACGCGGCACCCTCATCGTCCTGTTCACCGACCAATGGATGTCACCGATTTCGACCACGGCCCTGCATTCATTCAATCTGCGCATCGAAGTGCCATCTGGCTGGGATTCCGCCGTTGCCACACTCTTCATGGTCGAAGCTTTGATCGCATCCGTCGAAAACACTCTGTGGCCACACACATCGTCACGAATGAGCGAATTGGAGGCACTGTTCGACGCCACAAAGAGATTTCGCAAGTCTCCTTAGAAACTGAAACAGCCATGGGATAGTTTATTGATTGATCAATCAATCAATACGCGCTAACCAGCACATTACGGCCAAAAATGGCCGTGGCAGGAGCTTGATGAGCGACCATGACGGACACGTACGACTATATCATCGTCGGCGCGGGCTCAGCCGGCTCGGTGATCGCCAATCGGCTCTCCGAAGACGGCAGGCACAAGATACTGCTGCTCGAATACGGCGGCACCGACATCGGTCCGTTCATCCAAATGCCGTCCGCCTTGTCTTATCCGATGAACATGTCGACCTACGACTGGGGTTTTGCCAGCCAGCCCGAACCCGGCCTTGACGGCCGCAGCCTTGTCACCCCGCGCGGCAAGGTGATCGGCGGCTCATCCTCGATCAACGGCATGGTTTATGTCCGCGGTCACGCCCGCGACTTTGACACCTGGGAGGATATGGGCGCAGCCGGCTGGGCCTACCGTCATGTCCTGCCCTATTTCAAGCGCCTGGAGACCTCGCATGGCGGCCAGGATGGCTGGCGCGGCACCGGCGGCCCGCTGCATGTGACAAGGGGCAAGCTCCACAACCCGCTCTACAAGGCCTTCATCGAAGCCGGTCGCCAGGCCGGTTACCCGGTCACCAGCGATTACAACGGCGAGCAGCAGGAAGGCTTCGGCGAGATGGAAATGTCCATCTGGCGCGGCCGCCGCTGGTCCGCCGCCAACGCCTATCTGAGACCGGCCCTCAAACGCCACAACCTCAAACTGGAGACTGGCGCTCTTGCCCGCCGCATCCTCATCGACGGTAAGAGAGCAACCGGCGTTGAGTACCAGCGCAACGGCGATACCATCAAGGCCCATGCAACCAGACAGGTTGTGCTCGCCGCCAGCGCCATCAACTCACCACGCCTGCTCCAGGTCTCGGGCATCGGCAATGCAGAGCACCTGCGCGCTGCCGGCATCGAACCGGTCCACGATTTGCCCGGCGTCGGCGAGAACCTGCAGGATCATCTCGAAGTCTACATGCAGGTCGAATGCCTGCAGCCGGTCTCGCTCAACTCCCGCCTCGGTCTCATCTCAAAGGGCATGATCGGTCTTGAATGGCTGCTGTTCAAATCGGGCCTTGGCGCCACCAATCACTTCGAGGCCTGCGGCTTCATCCGCTCCAAGGCCGGCGTCGAATACCCCGACATCCAATACCACTTCCTGCCCGGCGCAATCCGCTATGACGGCAAGGCCGCGTTCCGCGGCGACGGCTTCCAGGTCCACGTCGGCCCCAACCGCATGAAATCGCGCGGCTACATAAGGCCGCGCTCGCCCGACCCGCGCGAAACGCCGGAGATCTTCTTCAACTACCTGAGCGATCCACAGGACATGGAAGATTTTATCACCTGCATCCGCCTGACCCGCGAAATATTCGAACAGCCTGCGTTGGCGCCGTTCAAGGGCCATGAGATCCAGCCCGGCACCGACCGCCAGTCGGACGACGACATCGCCGCCTTCATCCGCGAGCACGCCGAAAGCGCCTTCCACCCGTGCGGCACCTGCAAAATGGGCGCCAAGGACGATCCCATGGCGGTTGTCGACGAACACTGCCGGGTCATCGGCATGGACGGCCTGACGGTGGCTGATTCTTCGATCTTCCCGCTGATCCCCAACGGCAACCTCAACGCGCCGTCGCTGATGACCGGTGAGAAGGCGGCTGATCACCTGTTGGGCAACGACCCGTTGCCGCCATCCAACCTTGAACCCTGGATCAATCCCGACTGGCAAACCAGCCAGCGGTGAATTGCGTCACCGCCACACGGCCATCATGGCGATCCCGGCGGTCAGCAGTCCGAGCGCTGCCCAGCTCAACACACTCAGGTCCTCGCCGAGAAACACCAGGCTGAGCACGGCGCCCATGCCCGGAACGGCGGCCATGAACGCTGCCGCCATGCTCGAGCCGATCTGGCGCACGGCCGCCGTGAGCAAGAGGATACCGAGCAATGTTGGAACAAAGCCCTGATAGAAGCCCTGAATGATGATCTGGGTCTGCGAGGCTTCGGCAAAATTTGACGGCAGAAACAGGTACCAGACCGGCAGATAGAGTATGCCATTGAGCACTGAACTGCACAGCAACACCTGTGTCGTACTGATC
>JABDJG010000481.1 GCA_013002595.1 Hyphomicrobiales bacterium
GGCAGATGCTCGCGGCCCCGCACCTCGAAATCCGTGCCGGCGATCACCTTCAGCCACCACAGCGATGCCCGCGCCCACACCTTCAGCGCCGCCATCGACCAGGCCCGCGGCGTGACATAGTAAAAGCACCCGAACACCATGAAGGCGATCAGGTTGACATAAAACACCGCATTGAAGAGGAGCGATCTGACAAACAGCATCTATGGCAGGCCCTTAATTGCCGTGCAGCATTAGCACATGGCTTTGATTGTGCACAAATTGCTCAATGACAAGGCATCTCCCACCGCTTAGGGACGGCCCCCTTTGCACGGGTAACGCTGCTTTCAGCGGACGATTTATGCAAAACCGCCGCGGGCGGGCCATGGGTTGGTTTGGGATAGCTCGGACCCGATCCGGCAGACAGTGTCGGAACAGGTCTGGACCAGAGCGCGACCGTCTTTGATCGAATCAACGAATTACGGAAGTACGGTAATGGGCTGGACGCCCCCATCGCTGATCGTGACATCACACGTCTCGACGAACTCATGCCATCGCGCTACGCTCAGGTTTGCGCGTAATCATTGATTGCCGTTCCTGACAGAGCGGTGTTTCTGGGCGTTCACCATCGCCCGCGTATGCAGTACCTTACAGCAGATAACGCGAAGACGTATTTGGACGATTACATGGCAAAGCGGTTCCGTTGGTGGCTCGACGATCCTGATCGCCGTCGCAAGCGTGAGGAGCGCAGGCGGCAAGAGTGGTTGGATCAAAAGCGACACCGCGAGGCCGAAAGACGTGCAAAGCGGCTTAAGTCTAAGTTCCGTTCAGTCTCTAGACGCCTCGAAGTCCAAGACAGTATCCGTCGAGCCAGGCAACGCGCGCCGAAGCTCTTTCTGATATTGCTTGGCTTGTTCGCCCTCGGTGGCGGCGTGACCTACGCCTTGATGAACTCCGAATGGCCCTTCTGGACAAACGTGAAGCATTACGCGGCATTTGCCGGTTGCGATGCCGCCCGCGCCTTGAACCTGGCACCAGCACATCGCGGCGATCCGGGCTACTGGCGCAAGCTGGATGCCGACAATGACGGCATCGCCTGCGAGCCGTACTTCAAGCGTTTACATGATGGAGGCTCCAGGAGAAATCGCGAGATAGAAGTACGGTAATGGGATGGACGCCCCCATCCGGCCTCGCAGGCAGAAAATGCATGCGGCAGTGTCCACCTTGAACCCTGGCACGGTCTGCCAGCTCGGCTCCGAGCCCCTACAGCAACTCTTCCCTGCAACCCTAAAAAATAGACGCAAGGATGCCGCACGGTGGTTATGCGGGCGGTCAACAGGCAGATCAGCGTTGCGATTATCGGGATCAGCGCGAACCACAGATAGTCGGCAAAGCCCTGCTGCAGCGGCACGGCCAGCAACTCGCGCATCGTCGAGACCAGCCCCGGCGCGCCGCCGGCATAGCCGCTGAAGTACAAAAGCGGAATTACGGCAATGGGACGCACGCCGGCAAACGTTTTGCTTGCCGGCGTGTTGGATAGGTTGGATCCGAAAGGATCTCCGGTTGCGCCTTTAGAGCGCGATCGTCTTTGATTGAATCAATCAAAGACGTGAATCGCCCTCTAACATATTGACGACGATCAGTTTTCTCACGTTTTGATGTTTCCATCAAAACGTGAACTGATCTAGGCGAACCACCATCTTTCGGCGTTCTTGCAGCCGTCGAGCGTCCAGTTGCCGGCGATCTTGTCGGGATGCCGGACATTGTCTCTCAGGCCATGCAGATAATTGGTGAAGCCCCAGATGATGTAGCCGCCGTCTTCCCACAACAGCCGCTGGCATTCCCAGTAAAGGTCCTTGCGCTTGGCAACGTCCAGTTCGGACCGTGCCTCGATGACCAGCTTGTTGAACTTGTCGGCCGCTTCGGTTCCCTTCCAGGCCATGTCGTTCCAGTTGGAATCCTCAACACAGCAGGTCGCGAACATCCAGTCGTTGGTCGGCCTGCCGCCCCAGTAGGACGTCGTGAAGCCGTTGCCCGGCTTGTTCCAGACATCCGACCAGAAACCGTCCGACGGCACACGCTTGACGTTGACTGTGAGACCGATGGAAGCGGCGGATTCTTTCAACAAAAGAGCCGCGTTCGTTGCACCATCAAGCGCAGCCGGCGACGCGACGAGCTCGACAGTCGCGCCTTCCATACCGGACTTCTTGAGATGGAACTTCGCCTTGTCGGCATCGAATTCGCGCTGCGGCAGTTCGGTGTTGAAGAATTGCTGGGTTGGCGAAATCGGATGGTCGTTGCCGATCGCACCGTGGCCGCTCTCTATCTTGTCGACCATTTCCTGCCGCTTGGCGGCCCATTTGAGCGCAAGCCGCAGGTGGGCATTGTCGAACGGCGGGGTATCAAGCCGCATGGTCATGTTGCGGCTCTGGGTGCCGGTTATCTCCTGCACCCGAATGCCGGGCGCCCTGGCCATCAGATGTGCCGTTTTCGGGTCGATGGCATCGATGATGTCGACATCGCCGGTACGCAGGGCGTTCTGCCGCGCCGTTGGATCGACCAGCACCAGATGCTCGACTTCGTCAAAATGCGCCCGGTCGGGCTTGAAGTAGTTCGGATTGCGCTTGAAGAACGCACGCACACCTGGCTTGTAGTCTGAAACGGCATAAGGGCCGGTGCCGTTACCACTGGTGATGTCGACATTGCCTTCACCATCCGATGCCATGATCACCACACGGTAATCACCAAGCACAAACGGGAAGTCGGCATTGCCGGCCTCAAGTTCCATCACCACATTGTCCGTGCCGTCCTTGCGGATGTCTTTCACCTGCGTGAACAGGGCCTTTGACGCCGACGCGGTGTCCTCACCACGATGGCGGTTGACCGAGTCGATGACATCGTCTTGCGACAGGGCCTTGCCGTTGTGGAATTCGGCACCCTTGCGCAGCTTGATGATCCAGGTCTTGGCATCGGGACTCGACTCGATGCTTTCCGCCAGCTCAGGCACCACGGAACCGTCAGGTGCCAATTCGGTCAGATTGCTGCCCCAGCACCAGTTGTTGCAGATCTCCACAACCGCACCGGTGCTCTTGAGTGCATCAAGGCTCTCGGTGGTCGAACCGGCCGAAAAGCCCTGGCGCAACCGTCCGCCCTTTTTTGGCGTTGCGGCCAGCACTGCATCCGATATTGAAATAGCCGACGGCAGCGCGACGCCCGCGGCAAGCGCAGCGGTGATGAACTGGCGCCGGTCGATCTGACCGCGCATCAGCTTTTCCTTTTGCGCCGTGATGTAGTTCGATTTCATGATGAGTCCTCCCAGACACACGGTTTCATTTTTTTTTGCCGAGCATAGAGAATATGGCAAAGACGACTTTAGTCAACCGAGCCGTGGTGACCCGCTCGAGATCAGTTCACATTTTGATGGGATCATCAAAATGTGAAAAACTGATCGGCTTCAATCTTTTAGAGGACGATTCACGGGTCAGATTGATTCAATCTGACCCGATCGTGCTCTAACCGAACGGCCCCTCGCGGCAACCCTAAAAAATCGAGGCAAGGATGCGCACGGTGGCTATGCGGGCGGTCAACAGGCAGATCAGCGTTGCGATGACCGGGATCAGCGCAAACCACAGATAGTCGGCAAAGCCCTGCTGCAGCGGCACGGCCAGCAGCTCGCGCATCGTCGACACCAGCCCCGGCGCGCCGCCGGCATAGCCGCTGAAGTACAAGAGCGCAAAGGTCGCCAGGCCGCCGGCGACACCGGCCAGGCCGGCCTTGAACCCTGCCCGGAAGAACCGCCGCTCGACCTGCCTGGCAATGAACCGGTCGCGCGCGCCGACCAGGTACAAGACCTCCAGCACCTCCCGGTTGGTCTCCAGCGCCGCCCGGCTGGCATAGGCGACAAGCGCCACCGAGGCCGCAGCGATGATCGCCAGCACCACGAGGCCAAGCCAGCGCAGGGTCCGCGCCGTCGCTGTCAGCTCATCCTGCCACTGGCGGTGGGTGTCGAGCGCGGCGCCCTTGATCTTTTGCTTCACCGCCTTGGCCAGCTCATCGAGATCGGGCGGCGCGCGCTTGTCGATCCGGGCCGAAATCAGC
>JABDJG010000218.1 GCA_013002595.1 Hyphomicrobiales bacterium
CTGGCGTGGCTCATTTGGCCTGTGGCTAGCATTGAGTAGCGCAGCAGGGTAGCCCCCTTCAAGCTGCTCAATGTGACGTCCACAGGCAAAATGGGCCTCGTCCCAAAGGGGATTTGGTTCGATTGGCCCATCTTCAGGGGCATTTGTCGTCGAATATGCCAGCATGTCCTTCCTCCTCATACCCCTAAATCTGAACCAATCGGACCAAACCAGCGCCACAACCTGAATGTCAACAGGCCCTAGACCAAAAGTGGAACACGGGCAACAGCGGTAATGATGAATTCTCACCGTCACGCACAGATTATCACGCGATCCTGACACGAGATGTCAGCATGTCAGTTTGCGCGATGAGGTCAATTGGCTGGATTGTGAATTGCTTGGCGATTTTGTGCGCGCCTTGCATCTAAAGCAGCTATCTTGCATCCGATTAATGGATCTATGCAAAGCAGGTGGGACATGGCATTCGATTTTATGGGCAAGACGGTTTTTGTAGCTGGTGGCACCAGCGGCATCAACCTGGGGATTGCGACCGGGTTTGCCGAGGCCGGCGCGCAATTGTTTGTCATCAGCCGCAACGAGGACAAAGTCGCAACTGCTGTTGAGGCCTTGAAGGCAACCGGCGCCCAGGCCGACGGGGCGAGCGCGGATGTGCGCGATTTCGACGCGGTGACGGCGGCCTTCGAAAAATGCGCCGGCTCGTTCGGCGACATCGATGTACTGGTGTCCGGCGCGGCAGGGAATTTTCCGGCCCGGGCCAACGACATTTCATCCAACGGGTTTCGTGCGGTCCTGGAGATAGATGTCCTGGGGACACATCACGTCATGACCGCCGGTTACAAACATTTGAAAAAGCCCGGCGGCTCGATCATCAACATTTCAGCGCCGCAAGCGGTTGTTGCCATGACCGGGCAGGCCCATGTGTGTGCTGCCAAGGCTGGCGTCGACATGATCACCAAGACGCTGGCGCTCGAGTGGGGGCCTGAAGGCATTCGCATCAATTCGGTGATTCCGGGGCCGATCGAGGATACCGAGGGGATGCGGCGGCTGGCGCCGACGCCTGAAGCGATGGATGCGGTTGTGAAGTCGGTGCCGCTCAAGCGGGTCGGCCGCAAGACGGATATGGCGAACATATGCTTGTTCCTGGGCTCGGAGATGGCCAGCTACCTCAGCGGTGCAGTCATTCCGGTTGACGGTGGTTGGTATCTCAACATGCCCGGCACGTCGCTCGATCCGGTTCTCGACATGATTGCGGCTCAAAAGAACAAGTAAACCCTGGAATGACGACGATCGAGCAGACATTGAAGGACACGTTCGGTTACGACGGCTTCCGGCCGGGCCAAAGGGATGTTGTCGAGACTATTCTTGCCGGCAGCAATGTGCTGGCCGTCATGCCGACCGGCTCGGGCAAGTCGATGTGCTACCAGATCCCGGCGTTGGTATCGAAGGGGGTGGCCGTCGTCGTGTCGCCGCTGGTTGCCCTGATGCAGGATCAGGTGACCGGGCTGCAACTGGCCGGCGTATCGGCGGCGACAATCAACTCGTCACAGGATTTCAATACCAATGCAGATATCTGGTGCGCTGCAGCTACGGGCGATCTGAAGCTGCTCTATCTGTCGCCGGAACGGCTCATGCGCGAGGACATGCTGGCTGACCTGAAGGACCTGAACATTACGTTGTTTGCCATCGATGAAGCGCATTGCATTTCGCAGTGGGGCGCCGCGTTCCGGCCGGAGTATGAAATGCTGACCCGGCTGCGCGAGCTGTTCCCCGGTGTGCCGATTGCCGCTTTCACCGCCAGTGCCGATAAGGTGACCCGCGATGATATCGTTGCCAAGCTGTTTGGCGGTGACGGCGAGGCATTCGTACATGGATTTGACCGGCCCAATATCCAGTTGAAGGTTTCGCCGAAGAACAACTGGAAAAAGCAGCTGATGGCGTTCGTTGCCGGCCACAAGAATGAAAACGGCATCGTCTATTGTCTGTCGCGCAAGAAGACCGAAGAAGCCGCCCAGATGCTGAACGAGGCGGGTTATCCGGCGTTGGCCTATCATGCGGGGATGAGTGCCGGCGCGCGTCAGGAGAACCAGAACCGGTTCATGAGCGAGACCGGCTTGATCATGGTTGCCACCATTGCCTTTGGCATG
>JABDJG010000043.1 GCA_013002595.1 Hyphomicrobiales bacterium
GGACAAGATCGATGCCATTGAATCGACCTCGGCAGGCCCGGCCTAGCGCTTAACAAGGATACCAACGGCAATGTCTCACAGCCAATTCTCGCTGCTGAAATCAAAGCGTTTCCTGCCCCTGTTCATCACCCAGGCGCTCGGCGCCTTCAACGACAATGTCCTCAGGTTTGCCGTTTCCATCCTGATCACCTACCAGTTGACTCAGGACAGCAGCGACGCCGGCGCCAAGCTCGCCATTGCCGCTGGCCTGTTCATCGCACCGTTCTTTCTATTCTCCGGCATTGCCGGCCAGCTCGCCGACAAGCACGACAAGGCTTATCTGACAACCCGCATCAAACTCGCCGAGATTGCCATCATGGTGCTTGGTGCTATTGCCCTGTGGTCTGAGTCCTCGGTCATGATGTTCGCCGTCCTGTTCCTGACCGGCACCCAGTCGACCTTCTTTGGCCCGATAAAATACGGCATCCTGCCGCAACACCTCGCCGAAGATGAACTGGTCGGCGGCAACGCCCTCATCGAAGTGGGCACCTTCCTGGCCATCCTGTGCGGCACGCTTTATGGCGGCTTGCTGATCAATCAGACAGGCGGCCTTGCCATCGTTTCCATCTCCATTATCAGTCTGGCCATCGTCGGCTGGCTGGCCTCGCAGCGCATCCCCGAGGCAGTGCCGCCGGACCCCGGTTTAGCGGTCGATTACAATATCATCACTTCGACCAAGACGATCCTCGGCTTTGCCACCGCGCGCAAGAACGTCTTCCAGTCGATTCTCGGCGTCTCATGGTTCTGGTTTCTCGGTTTTGTCTTCCTGACTCAGATCCCGGCTTTCGCAAAGAATGTCCTCAACGCCGCCGAGCCGGTCACCAACCTGTTCATCGCCACCTTCACCATCGGCATTGCACTCGGCTCGATGTTGACCAACCGTCTGCTCAAGGGCGAGGTCTCGGCCAAATACGTGCCGATCGCCGCGATTCTCATCACCGTCGTAATCATCGATCTGTGGACTGCCGCCACCCGCGCCGGCTCGCTGGCAAATGCCGACAGTCTGATGACGATCTCGCAGTTTCTCTCAACCGGCACAGGCTGGCGGGTATTGATCGATCTTGGCCTCATCGCCGCTCTCGGCGGCCTGTTCGTCGTTCCGCTCTATGCCTACATGCAGCTCAACAGTTCCGCCGAAAGCCGCTCGCGGGTGATCGCCTCGAACAACATCATGAACGCCGTCTTTATGACCACGGCATCGATCCTCACCCTGCTGGCCATCGCGGCCGGCTTCACCATCCCGCAGATCTTCCTCATCGTCGGCATCTTCAACGCCGTAGTGGCGATCTACATCTGCAAACTGCTGCCGCAGGAATTGGTGAAATATCTCGGCCGCCGCGTTTTCCGGCTGCTGTTCCGCGTTGAAGTGATCGGCCGCGACAACTATCAGGCCGCCGGCGATCGCGCCGTCATCGTTGCCAACCACACGTCATTCCTCGATGGACCGCTGCTCGGCTGCTTCCTGCCCAAGCGCGCCAATTTCGCCATCAACACATTCACCTCCAACAGCTGGTGGGCCAAACCTGCCTTTGCCCTGTTCGATCTTCTGCCGATCGACCCGACCAACCCGATGTCGACCCGCACGCTGGTTCAGGAGCTGCAAAAGGACCGCCACGTCGTCATCTTCCCTGAAGGCCGCATCACCGTAACCGGCGCCTTGATGAAGGTCTATGAGGGCCCCGGCACCATTGCCCATATGGCCGATGCCCCGGTCCTGCCGATCCGTATCGATGGCGCCCACTCCACGATCTTTTCGCGCCTGCGCGGCAAACAGCGCCTGCAGCTGTTCCCCAAGATCACCATCACCATTCTCGAGCCGGTCAAGTTTACCGCGCCCGACGACATGAAGGGCGCCGACCTGCGCCGTCATATCTCACAGCAGCTTTATGACGTCATGACCAGTATGGTGTTCCGTACCTCAAAGACCGACCAGAACCTGTTTGAGGCGCTGCTCGATGCCCGCAAGGCGCATGGCGGCAGTACCAAGATCATTGAGGATATCAACCGTGCGCCGCTGAGTTTCTCAAAGGCCGTCACCGGCAGTTTCGTGCTCGGCCGCAAGCTCGCCAAACTGACCGAAAACGAGCGCAATGTCGGTGTCCTGTTGCCCAACGCCGCCGGCTGTTTCGTCACCCTGTTCGGCCTTCTGGCGTACGGCCGGGTGCCGGCGATGCTGAATTTTTCAACCGGCGCGGTCAACATGTCGGCCGCCTGTACCGCTGCCGAGGTCAAGACCATCATCACCGCTCATGCCTTCATTGAACAAGGTGGCCTTGAAGACGACATTGCCCTGCTCTCCAAGCAGGCAAAAGTGATCTATCTGGAAGATGTCCGGACCGAAATCGGCCTTGCCGACAAGCTCCTCGGCCTTGCCAAAACCATGATCGCGCCGCAGGCGTTGAAATGGAGCGGTGCCGATATGAAGGCTGACGCCCCGGCGGTGATCCTGTTCACCTCCGGCTCCGAAGGTGTGCCCAAGGGCGTGGTCCTGTCCCACCGCAACCTGTTGTCGAACCTCAAACAGATCGCTGCCCGGATCGATTTTACCTCTCAGGACATCGTCTTCAACGCCCTGCCGATGTTCCATGCCTTTGGCCTGACCGGTGGCACCTTGTTGCCGATCCTGTCCGGCGTCTACACGTTCTTTTATCCCTCACCGCTGCATTACAAGATCGTGCCGGAGTTGTGCTACGACACCAACGCCACCATCATCTTCGGCACCGACACCTTCCTGACCGGCTATGCCCGCAGTGCCCACCCTTATGATTTTTACAACATCCGTTACGTTGTTGCCGGCGCCGAGCGGGTCAAGGCGGAAACCCGCGAGATGTGGATGGAAAAATTCGGCCTGCGCATCCTGGAAGGTTACGGTGCGACCGAATGTTCACCGGTTCTCGCGGTCAACACGCCGATGCAGTTCAAGACCGGCACGGTAGGACGCATGATGGACGGCCTTGAGCACAAGCTGGAACCGGTAGACGGCATAAATGAGGGCGGCAAGCTGATCGTCAAGGGCCCCAATGTCATGCTCGGATATCTCAGAGCCGACAACCCCGGCGTGCTCGAGCCGCCGCCCGATGGCTGGTACGATACCGGCGATATCGTCGACATCGATCAACTGGGCTTCGTCACCATCAAGGGCCGCGCCAAGCGCTTTGCCAAGATCGCCGGCGAAATGGTCTCGCTTGCTGCTGTTGAAACCAAGATCCAGAGCGCCTTCAAGGACGATGATCACGCCGTTGTCTCGGTGCCCGACCCCAAGAAGGGCGAACGGCTGGTTCTTGTGACGACCAAGGCAAAGCTTGCACGCAAGACCCTCAGCGATGCGCTCAAAAAGGATGGTGTCGTCGAACTGATGGTGCCGCGCACCATTGTCGAAGTGAAGGAAATTCCGGTCCTCGGATCGGGCAAAGTTGATTATGTTACGATCAACAAGATTGCCCGTGAGAAAACCGAGACGTGAAGACAAGCCCATCGATTGCATTATCTAACCAGGAACGCGACTGGATGGCCGGCAAGGACGGGCCGGCGATGCAGCTGGCGATCAACACGGTGCTGCAGGCGGCTGCCATCATGGGCGCCGAGCGTCTGGTGCCGGCAACGTTTGCCCATCTCGATGCGTGCTTCTATGCCGGCCAGGCGCACATCGATTTCGCCAGACTGCTGCTCGATCACGGCGCCCGCTTTGCGGTTCCGGCCTGGACCAACAACGGCCTCGTCAGTCTTGAACAACCCGAGTTGCGCGCCGGCGAGGCAGATGCCGACACCATCGCCGGCGCCCGCGAACTCATGCATCTGTATATCAAGATTGGCGCCCGTCCGGTGTGGACCTGCGCGCCCTACCAATTGCCGGACCGCCCGGCGCTCGGCGATCACATCATCGTCGGCGAGAGCAATGCCGTCTCGTTTTACAACGCCGTCATCGGCGCCCGAACCAACAAATATGGCGACTTCCTTGACGTCGCCTGCGCCCTGACCGGCAAGGTGCCGCTCGCCCGCCTCCACACCGATGAAGGCCGCGCCGGCCAGATCGTGCTCGACACCAGTGCCGTACCGGACAAGCTCAAAAGCGGTGATATCTTCTTTCACCTGATGGGCCATGTCATGGGCCAGAAGGCCGGCAGCCTGATCCCGGTCATCGAAGGCCTGCCGGAAAGCACCAGCGAAGACAATCTGAAGGCGATCTCCGCTGCCGGTGCAGCCGCCGGCGGCGTCGAACTGTGGCACGGTGTGGGCATCACCCCCGAAGCGGCAACGCTTGACGGCGCACTGCAGGGCAAGTCGCCGGCCGCACAAATCGCTATCACGGTCGATGATCTCGCACAGGCCCGCAACCAGCTGTCCAGCGGCACCGACGGCCCCTTGAACATGGTCGCCCTCGGCACCCCGCACTTCTCACTGACCGAATTCGCTGAACTGGCCCCGCTCCTGGCCGGCCGCAAGGTGCACCAAGACGTCAAGGTCTACGTCACGACCAGCCGCTTCATCCGCGACCTTGCCGCCGCACAAGGCCATATCGCACCGCTTGAAGCCGCCGGTGTCGACATCATCACCGACACCTGCACCTATTTCTCACCGGCCGTCAGAGGCTGCACCGGCCGCGCCATGACCAATGCCGCCAAATGGGCCTATTACGCCCCCGGCATGCTCGGCATCGAAGTGTGCTTCGGCTCGCTTGCTGAATGCGCCGAAAGCGCTGTGGCCGGTGAAGTCTGGCGCGACCACGATATCTGGCGCTCGCTGCAATGAGCATTACTGCCCGCATCCTCACGCCCGGCAGCGCCAGAGCCGCAACGTTGGTGCTGTCGGAACCGTTGAGCTTTTGGGGCGGTTTCGACCCTCAGACCGGCATCATCCTCGACCAGCACCACCCTGAGGCCGGCGCCTGCGTCAAGGACCGGATCCTGGTTTTGCCCGCCGCCCGCGGTTCCGGCGGCACGCCTGCCTGCATCGCCGAGAGCCTCAGGTGCAAGGTCGGCCCGGCCGGCGTAATCCTCAAAGCCTCCGATATCAACGTCGCCACCGGCACGCTGGTTGCGAAAACCCTTTATGGCACCAATTGCCCCGTTGTCTGCGTCACCGCAGACGACTATGAAACCCTATGCCAGGCCGCTGAACTGGCCATCGATGAAGACGGAACCATCACCTAATTTTCTAAGGGAGACCACCTCATGGACCAAGAACGCTTCGACAAGGGCCTTGCTGCCCGCAAATCAGTCCTCGGCGCCGAATACGTCGAAAAATCACTCGCCAACGCCAGCGAATTCGCCATGCCGTTCCAGGAAATGCTGACCGAGTTCTGCTGGG
>JABDJG010000052.1 GCA_013002595.1 Hyphomicrobiales bacterium
CACCATCATGCAGCGGTGCAGACAGGCCGTCCTTGATCATCTCGGATTCCTTGAGATGGGCAAAGGCCGGATGCAGTTTCTTGAACTGGTCGAAGTTCTCGAAAACCGCTTTGACAACCGTATAGACAACGTCTTCAGACACGTCAGAGCTGGACACGAAGGTGGCGCCAACGCCGAAAGTCGTGATGTCTTCCTTATTGTTATACATGCCGGCCGGGATCGTCGCGACGCGGTAGTACGGGTTGTCGGCGACCAGT
The DNA here is from genome assembly GCA_013002595.1 of Hyphomicrobiales bacterium. GTDB lineage: Bacteria > Pseudomonadota > Alphaproteobacteria > Rhizobiales > Aestuariivirgaceae > JABDJG01. The sequence goes on from JABDJG010000052.1 coordinate 258, forward strand.
TTGTCGATTTCCGGACCGGTCGCGTTAACCAGGTGCGCAGCACAGGTTGCCAGAGATTCCTGGGTCAGAGCCGATGGGTGGCCAACGAGCCAGAAGTAGGCATCAATCTTGCCGTCGCAGACCGCAGCGCCGGTTTCAGCAGACTTCATTTCAGAGGCCAGCTTGAGATCGCTGCGTTCCCAGCCAAGGGCCGCCTCCAGGACCTCCCATGTACCGCGGGTACCCGAACCCGGGTTGCCGATGTTGAGGCGCTTGCCCTTAAGATCGGTGATGTTCATCACGCCAGAATCGTCATGGGCAATGATGGTGACCGGCTCGGCGTGGACCGAGAACACGGCGCGCAGTTTTTCGTACTTGCCGGCTTCTTCGAATTTCGAAGTGCCGTTATAGGCATGGTACTGCCAATCGGACTGGGCAACGCCAAACTCGAGCTCGCCGGCCTTGATGGTGTTGATATTGTAGATCGAACCGCCGGTGGATTCGGCCGAGCACCGGATCCCGTGGTCCTTGCGGTCCTTGTTCACCAGACGACAGATCGCGCCGCCGGTTGGATAATACACCCCGGTGACACCGCCGGTGCCGATCGAAATGAACTTTTGTTGAGCTGCCGCGCCTGCAAAGGTTGCAGCCACAACACCGGCACCTGCAAGGGCACCAATGATATATTTCTTCATACTTGATTTTCTCCCTGAGACTGAAAGCAGTCGACAAGGCCAAGTCTATGGCGAAACTGTCCGCTTGGCAAATTCGGCTAACTTACGGTCATCAGGAGAGAAAAATGGTACCGCCTCCCTGGTTTGAACAGGGGACCTCCGGATCCACAATCCGGCGCTCTAACCAACTGAGCTAAGGCGGCTCCAATTACGGGCAAACTAGGCCTTCGACAATTGCTTTTCAAGGCCTGTGTAATCCCGCGCCCGCGGGTCATAGCAGCCGTTTACCTAATCTACAACTGCTGATCGGGACGGTTAATAAAGTATGGACGAAACCCGTCAAATTCGTCTATTTTTGAGACCAGTTAGTGCGGCATCACTAGCCTTTCGTAATTTCACCAAAAATGGTCAGTCGGTGAGCATGCGAACGGCCGACCGGCGGACATGTGCGCAGGTCAGGAGGGTTTGTTGGCTCAATCGCCGGCTCCGACACTGGATCAGTTACAGGCAAGCGATAGTCCGGCGTGGCTATGGGATGGTGCACGCGCGCGTGTCGTATGGGCCAATCCGGCCGGCATTGCCCTGTTTGCCGGCGAAACGCTGTTCGATCTGATCGACCGGCCGTTCGATGCGCGCGACCCCGATATCGTGCAAATCACGCACTTGACCGAAACACTGCAGCGCAGCGAAAGCCGCAGCGCGAAGTTCGGCTTTTCGGCGGCAAGCGAAGACGAGCTGACGGTGAACTGCAATTGTTCGATACATTCCCTGCCGGACGGGCGGGCCGGGCTGCTTGTGGTCGGCGAGCAAGTCCAGCGCACTGACGGGCCGGGCGATCCAGCGCTGATGACGGACATCCTCAGCGCCATGCCAATCGCCATCGTTGTTGCCGACATGAGAGGCGATATCGTCTTTGCCAATGCGGCGGCCGGTGATCTGATCGCGCGCGCCAACCGGGGCGATGTTGCCGCATTGCTTGGCGCCCGCGAAGATGCCGAGGCCATGATCGAGCGGGTCAAGTCCGCGCGCACCTTGAGCATGCAGCGCGTGCTGGCCACCAACTTTGGCGACCGCGATATCCGGGTCACCGCCCGCCTATTGAGCGATCATGAGGAGGCCGAAGCCGTCCAAGTGCTGTTGATGCTGGAAGATGTCACCGACCGGCGCGCCCTGGAGCGCGCCTTGAGCGACAACAAGGGCGCAGCCGCGCCGGCGACAGCTCAAGAGATCACACCGGCGCCCGCACCGGCCAGTCCTGCCGGGCTTGAGGATATCTCGCGCGCCATCTCCGAAGAGATGGCCGTGCAGGTTGAGCTTCCGATGGTGCCTGATCTGGTCAGCCGGGCGCTGAACCGGCTCGATGAGGCTATCGTTCTGCATCGGGGCAACAAGTTCTATTTCGCCAACGAGGCTGCAATGCGCCTGCTTGGCTATGACGATGCAATCGCGCTGACGGCGCGCACCGATCTGATGGCGCAGCTGGCGGCCAATGCCCGGCAAATTGAGATTGCCTGCGGCGATGGCAAAACCAGGAACGTTGCGGTCTCAGTGGGTACGTTCCCGTGGCACGACGGACCGCTGGTCAAGTCAACGATCACGCCGAGCGCAAGCGCGCCTGCAGCGACACCGGAGCCTGAGGTCAGCGAACCTGCGCCACGTCCGAACGGTATTCCGACGACAAAATCGCCCGTGGCCGAGACCCCCGAGGTGCCGGCAGTAACAGAAAACGTGGTGCCGCTGGTTCCCGCGGCTGCCGCTCAACAGCGCGCGGCAGGGCCGGATGATCCTGAACTGCGGGCAATCCTTGATACCGCGACAGACGGCATCGTTACCCTTGATGGCGACGGCGCCATCCTCAGCTTCAGTGCCGGGGCAGAAGCGCTGTTCGGCTACCGGCTGGCGGAGGTTGCCGGCAAGCCGTTTGCCGATCTGCTGGCAATCGACAGCCGGGCGACCTTGCGCGATTATCTTGCAGCACTCGGCGAAGGCGGTATTGCATCGGTGTTCAACGACGGCCGCGAGGTGACCGGTGTCGTCAGCCAGGATGGAGAGATTTCGCTGTTCATGACGATTGCCCGGCTGAGCGGCGACAGCGGTGCAGCCTTTTGCGCCGTCCTGCGCGATATTACGCAATGGAAAAAGACCGAGGCGCAACTGCGGCTCGACAAGGAAGAAGCCGAGGTTTCGAACGCCCAGAAGTCGGAGTTCCTGGCCCGGATCAGCCATGAACTGCGCACGCCGCTCAATGCCATTTTGGGCTTTTCCGACGTGATGCGCACCGAGCGGTTCGGCCAGATCGAGAACCAGCAGTATCTCGGCTATGCCAATGACATCCACAAATCCGGCTCGCACCTGTTGTCGCTGATCAACGACCTTCTCGATCTGTCGAAGGTCGAGGCCGGCAAACTGGAGCTCAACTTCACCAGCGTCGATCTGCGCGGCATTGTCGATGAGTGTTTTTCGGTGATGCAGGAGCAGGCCGTGGCGGCCCGGGTCGTGCTGCGCAAGTCGCTGCCGGCCGATCTGCCGAATATCGTTGCCGACTTCAGATCGATTACACAGATCCTGCTCAACCTGTTGTCGAACGCCATCAAGTTCACCGACCCGGGTGGCCAGGTGATCGTGTCGGCAAAGCTGTCGCGGGCCGGCGAACTCAAGATCAAGATCAAGGACACCGGCATCGGCATGGACAAGGCCGAGCTGCAGACCGCACTTGAGCCGTTCAAGCGTATCGAGACGCCCAAGCGCAGCCCGCGTCTTGGCACCGGCCTCGGGCTGCCGCTGACCAAGGCGCTGACCGAGGCCAACCGCGCCCGCTTCGATATTTCCAGCGAGCACAAAAAGGGCACCCTGGTCGAGATTACCTTCCCGACAACCCGGGTGCTTGCCGATTGACCATGAGCGCTTCAGATATGCCAGAGTCGTTCTTTGCGGCCGCTGCCATGCGGCTTCGCATGCGCTGCCTTTTTTACACCGTATGACATGGCCAGTTCATTGTAGTGATCCGCGTTCGGGCAAAATGCACTGGCCTCGATATTCTCCTCTTGACCGTTCAGCCAGCGTCCGCACGTTACCCGTTCACGGCACTGGGCGCAGGCCCGTGCAATATCCAGTGCCCGCCAGTGATCCCTGTCAACGGCACCGGACGGCAGGCCATGGGCTGCCGCCATCGATAACATCCGCTCCCGGGTATCCGCCGGCGCCGCCAGAGCGATCATGAAATCAGAACGCGAAATCCCGGCATCCATGAGCTTTGCGCTACTCAATCCGTGCAAGTATTGCCGCTCCTGGTTTTCCCGTAACCATTTGCCCACCCACTGAAGCAAACCTGTCATTGCCATCACTCCTGTGAGAAGATTCCTGCATGTAAAAGACTATCGGATGCCGGGCAAGCCTGACTTGATCTGGATCAATCGAGCGGTTTTCTGCCCTGCAATCATTTCTATTGCTCAACCTTCAAAGGAAGTGCGACGATCAGATGCCATGGGTTTTTACGACAGATACATCTTGCCCAGAGTTATCAATTGGAGCTGTGGCGCCAAACCAGTGCAGAAGCAGCGGCAAAAAGTGGTGCCGCTCGCTGAAGGCCGGGTGCTGGAGATCGGTATCGGATCAGGCCTCAATCTGCCTTTCTACGATGCAGAAAAGATTGACCGGCTGATCGGTCTCGATCCCGCTGATGAGATGTTGGCTTATGCCAGGCGCGAATCTGCAACTGTGCCGTTTCCCGTGGAGTACCTTGCTTTGGAGGGCGAGAACATTCCACTGGATGCACGGAGCATCGACACTGTGCTCATCACCTACACACTGTGCACTATCCCTGATGCGATAGCTGCGTTGGAGGGCATGCGGCGTGTCTTGAAAGAAAACGGCCGGCTGATTTTCTGCGAACACGGCAAGGCGCCCGATGAAGCGGTTCGACGATGGCAGGACCGTCTCAATCCATTGTGGAAACGGATAGGCGGTGGCTGCAACCTGAACCGCGATATCCCGGCACTCATTGAATCCGCCGGCTTTGCTATCGACACCCTGGAAACGATGTACTTGCCGAGCACCCCGCGCTTTGCAGCGTTCAACTACTGGGGTAGCGCAACTGCGCGTTAGAGCAACTGTGAATCCTCATCATAGACCGCCTGTTCCATCAGTGCCTGCCCGATGCCCTGGCCAACCCGGCCCTGCAACACCGCGCCTGCCGAATGAACCTCGATGACCCCCTCGAGAGGGGTCGCTGTTGCCGGGATCAGGTATTACCCGGTCAATTGCATTATGCCAGTGCCCTGTTATATACGGCGCTGGTTCCACGGTCCGCCGAGTATCATGA
>JABDJG010000056.1 GCA_013002595.1 Hyphomicrobiales bacterium
TCAAGACCTTCAGAGCACGGTTGTAGAGTGAGTGCAGAACCTGGCGGGCATTGTCGCGCGCGTGCACGTCGCCGCGCAGCGCAACCTGATTGCCGCGCGGGGTAATATCTACGCCGAGGCGATCTTCAATAAGGGTGAGGTGTTGATCATGCTCGCCAAACATCAGCGCAAGCAGCCGATTGTCATCAAACGAAAGCGTCAGACTGTTGCCGGCCTGAGGGCCGGACGGTCCCGGAGTGTCGATCTCGCCCGTCATATTGCGGGGGTTCAAGCTAATTCATCTCCATCATGTTTGGTCGCACTGCCCGCGAAATATGCGAGCAACGATCACCAGCTATATAATATCGGCCGAAAGTGAATTTGCACCAGCTTTTTCGACACGAACCTCGACCATATCACCAATTTGCGCCTTGGCGGACCTGATATGGACGGCCTGCAAATAAGGTGAACGGCCAACCAGTTGACCTTCATAGCGCCCGGGACGTTCCAGCAAAAGACTGAACCGGCGACCGACACAGGCTTCATTGAAGGCCTTTTGCTGTTCGTTCAACAGCGTCTGCAAACGGGCAAGACGTTCTGATTGTACCTCTTCAGCGATCTGGTCCTCATGATCCGCAGCGGGCGTGCCCGGGCGCTTCGAATACTTGAAAGAATATGCCTGTGCATAGGTCACGGTGCGCACCAGGTTCATGGTCGCCTCGAAATCAGCATCGGTCTCGCCAGGAAAACCAACAATAAAATCGCCGGACACTGCTATGTCAGGTCTTGCGCGACGCAACCTTTCGATCACCTTCACGTAATGATCCGCGGTGTGCTTGCGGTTCATGGCCCGTAAAATCCTGTCAGAGCCGGACTGCACGGGAAGATGCAGGTACGGCATGACAGTGGGATTGCTGGCATGTTGCTCAATCAGCTCATCGTTCATGTCGCGGGGGTGACTGGTGGTGTAGCGTAAGCGCTCCAGGCCCTCGATACCGGACAAAAAGCCGAGCAGGCGGCCGAGCGACCATGCACCACCATCCGGCCCTGAGCCATGGTAGGCGTTCACATTCTGACCCAGCAGTGTAATTTCCCGCACGCCGGCGGCAACAAGCCTTTCAGCCTCGGCTGCGATGCGTTCAACCGGTCTGGAGAATTCGGCGCCGCGGGTGTAGGGCACAACACAGAACGTGCAGAACTTATCGCAACCTTCCTGAACGGTGAGGAAGGCGCTGACACCACGGGCAAGGGTGCGGGTTGGTGCATCAAGCCTGTCGAACTTGTCCTCGACAGGAAATTCGGTCTCGACAACAGCTGTGCCGTCACTGATCCGCCGATCGAGCAATTCGGGCAATCGCTGGTAGGTTTGCGGGCCAAACACCAGATCGACCATCGGCGCGCGGCGGACAATCTCTTCGCCTTCTGCCTGGGCCACACAGCCGGCAACGGCAATCAGCATATCATCGCCTGCCTTGCCGCGGGAATTTTTGACACGACGCAGCCGGCCAAGTTCGGAGTAAACTTTCTCAGCTGCCTTTTCCCGGATATGGCAGGTATTGAGAATGACAAGGTCAGCCTCATCAGGCGTATCGGTACCGACATAGCCTTTGGCAGCCAGCACATCTTGCATGCGCTCGCTGTCGTAGACATTCATCTGGCAGCCGTAGGTCTTGATGAAGACCTTCTTGTCAGGTTCAGCGTTCATCGGATCACTTTAACGTTCAACGCGGGTCTCTTAGACCATACGGTACGGATTTGAAATCAAATCTTCCAACCTGAGTGCATGGCAACAATGCCGCCCGACAGGTTGCGGAATTGCACGCGATCAAAGCCGGCGTTCTCGATCATGCCGGCAAATGTCGCCTGGTTGGGGAATTGCCGGATGCTCTCAACCAGGTAGCGGTACGGCTGGCCATCCCCGGTGACGACCTTGCCGACGGCCGGGATCACACTGAACGAGTAGGCTTCATAGACCTGTTCCAGACCCGGGACTGCGACTGATGAGAATTCCAGGCACAAGAACCGCCCACCGGGTCTGAGAACCCGGTAGGCCTCATCCAGCGCATTTTCGATGGACGTGACATTGCGGATACCAAACGCGATGGTATAGGCATCGAAGCTGCCATCGGGAAAACCGAGCATCTCGGCATTGCCGACCGTAAACCGGCACTTGCCCGTCAATCGTTCGGCAAAAGCACGTTTTTTGCCTTCGGCAACCATTTCCGGTGAAATGTCGGCAACCGTCACGTTGGTGCCTGTACCGCCCTTGCGGGCAATTCGAAACGCAATGTCGCCGGTGCCGCCGGCAACATCGAGCACATCAAACGATCGCGCGCCACGCGGCGGATTGAGCCAGGTAATGAGATCGTCTTTCCACAGCCGGTGCAGGCCGCCGGACATCAGATCGTTCATCTGGTCGTAGCGTTCGGCAACCTTGGAGAAGACTTCATTGACCAGCGCCTGTTTGGCGCTTTCATCGACCTTGGCAAAACCAAAATCGGCCATAGGCGCCAGGTCCATTGAATTTTTGTCAGCAGTCTTGTTCATTGCACGGTCAGCTATAGCGCACACGCCTGGTTCTGGCTATTGATTGCGCTCGTCCTTCGTTGACAGGAAACAATGATGCCGGAATTGCCCGAAGTTGAGACCGTGAAACGCGGCTTGCAGCCGGCCATGCAGAACCGCCGGATAGAGTTCGTCGAGTTGCGCCGGGCCGACTTGCGGTTTCCATTCCCGCAGGGCTTTGCGGAAAGATTGCAAGGCCGGCGAATTTCAACTTTGACCAGACGGGCAAAATACATTCTGGCGCATCTTGATTCCGGCGACGTGCTGATCATGCATCTTGGCATGTCCGGTCGTTTTACGGTTTTTGCGCCGGAGGGTTCGTCGCAGAATCTGGGTGAGTTCTATTACCTGCAAGGAGCCGACACAGCCGGTAACGGCGCCCATGACCACGTCGTGATCACGCTCGATGATGGCGCAAAGCTGGTCTACACGGACCCACGGCGGTTCGGGATGATGGATTTATGCCCGGAGGGCGACCTTGACCGCCACCGCCTGCTCGCATCGATTGGGATCGAGCCGCTCGGCAATGAGCTGAACGCGGCCTATCTGCACGACGCGCTCAAGGGCCGCAAAACGCCCCTGAAAGCCGCACTGCTCGACCAGCGGATCATTGCCGGGCTTGGCAATATTTATGTGTGCGAAGCGCTGCATCGCTCCGGCCTATCGCCCAAACGGCTGGCCGGCACGCTTTCGCGCAATCGCAAAGTTGATGAACGGCTGGAGCGGCTTTCCTCAGCTATTCGCTCGATTCTAAATGAGGCCATCGAAGCAGGCGGTTCAACATTGCGCGATTATGCTTCAACGGACGGCAACAGCGGGGCATTCCAACAGCTGTTTTCGGTCTATGACCGCGAAGATGAGGATTGCCCAAAACCGGATTGTTCGGGTACCGTCCAGCGCATTGTCCAGTCGGGCCGCTCCACCTTTTACTGCACATCGTGCCAACGTTAGGAATTCCAGTCATGGCTTATGAAAACATTATCAGCGAAACCAGAGGCGCCGTCGGTTTGATCACCTTGAACCGGCCAGATGCGCTCAATGCGCTTAACTCTGCGTTGATCGATGAACTGAACCAGGCACTGTCGGATTTCGATGGCGATGATGCGATCGGCTGTATCGTCATCACCGGCAGTGAAAAGGCTTTTGCCGCAGGTGCCGACATCAAGGAGATGCAATCCAAGAGCTATATGGATGCTTATCTGAGTGATTTTATCGGGTCCTGGGATCGACTGGCGCATCAGCGAAAGCCAACTATTGCTGCTGTTTCCGGCTATGCACTTGGCGGCGGTTGCGAGCTGGCGATGATGTGCGATTTCATAATCGCGGGCGAGAATGCCAAGTTCGGCCAACCGGAAATAAATCTCGGCGTTTCCCCCGGCGCTGGCGGCACCCAGCGTCTGACGCGGTTTGTCGGCAAGTCGAAGGCCATGGAAATGTGCCTTACAGCACGCATGATGGATGCAGAAGAAGCCGAGCGATCCGGGCTGGTATCGCGGATCGTACCGGTGGCGGAGCTTGTCGATGAGGCCGTCAAAACAGCCAGCAAGATTGCTGCCATGTCGCGCCCGATCGTATTGATGACCAAGGAATCGGTCAACAGGGCCTATGAAACAACGCTTGCCGAAGGTGTCCGTTTTGAGCGCCGCCTGTTCCAGTCGATGTTCGCCACCGACGATCAGAAAGAAGGCATGGAGGCGTTTGTCGAAAAGCGCAAACCTGAGTTCAAGGGGCGTTAGGGCCTGTGGACACTTGAGTTTGCAGCAAACGCTGCATTAACTGGATTGCCGCAGCTCGCATCGCAAGTGTTGACGGCAACACAGGTCAAAGATATAAGCGCGCCATCTTATTAAATGTAATTTGCATAGCCGCTGCGCTGAAGTACGGTGAACTCTGGTCACGGACGTTCATGACTTCAGGCAACAAACTTCAGGAACTGAAACCTCATGGCTAATACCAGATCGGCGAAGAAGGCCGTCCGCCAAAGCGCTCGCCGCACCGAAATCAACAAAGCCCGCCGGAGCCGGGTGCGGAATTTTGTCCGCAAGGTGGAAGAGGCAATCTCCGCCGGCGATCAAGGCGCAGCCAGCGCCGCTCTCAAGGCCGCGCAGCCTGAAATCATGCGTGGCGCTCAAAAGGGCGTACAGCACAAGAACGCTGCATCACGTAAGATTTCCCGGCTATCCAGCCGCATAAAGGCAATTGGCGCCTGATCCCACAGTAACTCAGGGCTTTTGGATTTGTGAGCCCCGGGCACCCTTCAGGCGCCCGGGGCTTTTGCATGATTACCGACGAAATCGGCACGGTTTGAATTCTTGTAAGTGTTTACTTTTTTCTGCCGCAATTTTGTACCAATTTTGTTCTGAGGGTAAAATTGTCACGAAAGCTTCATGATTTTCAATGCTTTACGACCGATGCGGTCTGATAGGATAAATATCCTCGCAATTCCGGGCAGCATGGCCGGTCAAAATTGCCTGAATTCGAAAAAAAAATGAACGCTCCGGCAGAAAATTTGACTGGACGGATTCTCGACCAAGAGTCAATGAGTTGCCATCCGAGACCCCTATCGGGATAATGGAAATTCGCCAATCCAAAATTCATCCGTGCAATGAAGGATGGTGGTTAGTGTGTTGTCAGCGCTTCATGGCGTGTGTAATGTCTCTTTGCACCTCGGGGGACTTTGGGTGCTTATAAAGAACAAAAAAGTTTGGGCGTTGGGTATCTGTGCGTAATCAATCTTGAACTTGGGCGGGGCAATTTCAGTAATTGAGCCTGAGTTCGGTTGATACGACTGTCAAAATAAACAGGTTTTGGTATCGATTGTTACAAATCAATCGGGACGGCGAGATTTTGTCTGGAGATGGGCAGAGTACGGCGAACGGTGTTCTTGGCTGATCTATAAACAGGAGGATTGAAGTTCGGTAATACAATCTACGGCAAACATCAAAAGCGGTGGCTGGGGCCAGAGTGACATCACGGCCGATAGACCGGTCAGGTTTCTGGAACATCGCAACAAAACAATGGGGGCTGCCGATTGCAGAACGTAATCGGGCGGTAACAACAAAACGCAAAACAATTGGCGGTTTTGAGGCTATGACAAACTATCGACTTGCAACGGCAGTAAAGTCTGAAATGAGCGATGAAGTGGATTTAGGAGACCAAAAGGACACCAGCAAGGCGCTAAAGGCGCAGTGGGATCAGGTGATCAAGAAGGTCCGGGCTGAATTCGGTGAGGATCTGTTTTCAAGCTGGTTTGCCAGGATGGAAGTCGAGAGTCTCATTGGTGGCGTCCTGACCGTTTCGGTTCCCACCAAATTTCTGCGCAATTGGATTGCATCGCACTATGCAGGAAGGCTCACGGCGATTTGCGCCAGCGAATATGGCAAGCTTGACACGGTGTTGATCCAGATGCGCACGCGTGGTCTGCCACAACATGGTACCGCGATGCAGACCAGAGACCCGATCGAGGACCAATCTGAAAAATCCAGCCGACAACCGCCGGCAACGGCCCGGCTGCACGGCAATCCGGCCAATGACCGCGGCTCGTCACTTGATCACAGTCTGACTTTCGAGACGTTCGTTGCGGGCAGCTCGAATGCGCTGGCCCATGCCGCTGCGCTGCGCGTTGCCGATGCGCGTGCCGGTGCACCGGTCAGCTTCAATCCTCTTTACATCCATTCTGCGGCCGGTTTGGGCAAAACCCATCTGTTGAACGCGATCTCGTGGCGCATTCGTCAGCAGCAGCCGACCCGCAAAGTTTTGTTCATCACCGCAGAGCGGTTCATGTACCATTTCCTGGCTGCATTGAAGGCCAAGGACGTTATTTCATTCAAGGACGAGTTCCAGAGCATCGACGTGCTGTTGATCGACGATTTCCAGTTCCTGCAAGGTAAATCGATGCAGCAGGAGTTCTGTCACACGTTCAACTCGCTGGTTGATTCAAAGCGCCAGGTGATCATTGCCGCTGATGTGCCTCCGGCACAGCTGGAAAGCATCGATCAGCGCATGCGTTCGCGGTTCGCCGGCGGGCTGGTTGTCGACATTGATGCGCCCGAACTGGATTTGCGCCGGCAGATCCTGCATGCCCGCCTGAGCGATGCAAAGCGCAAGGATCAGCGCATTTCGATCTGCGACGATGTCGTTGAGTTCGTCGCCAACCGGGTGACCGCAGGCGGGCGCGAGCTGGAAGGTGCACTTAACCGCGTGATTGCCTCACAGCAAGTGACCGGTGCCCGCATGACCGTAGATCTGGCCGCAATGGCACTGCGCGATCTAGCCAACACATTCGACTCAGTGCGGGTGCGGATCGATGATATCTTGCGCATCGTTGGCCGACACTACAGCGTTCCGCGGGCTGATCTTCTGTCACCGCGCCGAGCGCGCTCAATTGTTCGGCCGCGCCAGGTTGGCATGTATCTGGCCAAGAAACTGACACCTCGATCCCTGCCGGAAATTGGCCGCCGCTTCGGTGGCCGCGATCACTCGACGGTGCTACATGCCGTGCGCAAGATTGAGGAGTTGATCAGGACCGATGACAAGCTGGCCCGTGAAGTCAACCTGTTGATCCGTCTGATTGAACAGAACTAAAACCATCTGAACGAGGGGCGGCAAGCTGGTTTGCCGCCTTTCGAACGGCTGTTTTCCACAAACAGGTTGCATGAACGGGCGAAAGTCCTGTTTGGCAAGGTTTCGGCCTTGCATATATAGTGCTTCCGCGGCAAATTCGTTCACCCCTCGGCCATGCGCCGGACATTTGGGCTGCCCTCGGGGCGTCCTTCGCATTATTCAAGATTTCTGAGAGGCATCCCCTGTATGCGTGTCACTATCGAGCGAGCCGCTTTACTCAAAGCGCTGAACCATGTGCAAAGCGTTGTGGAACGCCGCAACACCATTCCAATTCTGTCAAATGTGCTGGTTCAGGCGAGTGCCGGCACCATCAAGTTGACCGCAACGGATCTGGATGTGGAAGTGATTGAATCGGTACCGGCCGATGTGGCGCAGGACGGTTCAACCACTGTGCCGGCGCATATGATGTACGATATTGTGCGCAAACTGCCGGATGGCTCGCAACTGGAAATTGAACAGGGACCGGACGACGGGCGGCTGGCGATCTTCACCGGGCGTTCACGATTTTCGCTGCAGGCATTGCCGGCGGAAGACTTCCCTGATCTGGCCTCGGGCGACCTCAGCCATCAGTTCGTCATGCCGGCATCGCAACTGAAACTGCTGATCGACCGGACCCGATTTGCAATCTCGACAGAGGAGACCCGATATTATCTGAATGGCATTTACCTGCATGACGTGACCGACGGTGACGAACCATTGATCAGAGCGGTGGCGACCGATGGTCATCGCCTGGCACAAGCTCAATTACCGTGCCCCGAAGGAGCTGCCGGCATCCCCGGCATCATTGTGCCGCGCAAGACGGTGCTTGAGCTGATCAAGCTGCTGGAAGACGTCGAGGAGGATGTCGAGATCGGGCTTTCAAGCAGCAAGATCAAGTTTTCATTCTCGTCGCTGGTGCTGACATCGAAACTGATAGATGGAACGTTTCCTGATTACGAGCGGGTCATCCCGCAGAACAACGACAAGCGGATGGAAGTAGACACCAGATTGTTTGCCCAGGCCGTCGATCGCGTCTCGACGATCTCCAGCGAGAAGGGCCGGGCCGTCAAATTGAACATCTCCGGTGAACGGGTCGTGTTGTCGGTCAACAATCCTGACTCGGGGTCCGCCGAAGAAGAGGTTTCGGTCAGCTTCGATGGCGAGCCGATCGATATCGGGTTCAATTCACGTTACCTGCTCGATATCGCCAGCCAGCTCAAAAGTGATGAAGCCACATTCCTTTTGGCCGACTCCGGATCGCCGACGATTATTCGAGACGCCAAGGATGCCAGTACGCTTTATGTGCTGATGCCGATGCGGGTTTAAGACTGGTTGACAATCGGTCGCCAATCGTGCGGCGGTCGTTCCATGACATGCTGTAGCATCAATCGATTGACCCTTTCCGACTTTAGGAACTATGAAAGCCTGCGGCTTGAGACCGACGGGCTTTCGGTCATCCTGACCGGTGACAATGGCGCCGGAAAGACCAACCTACTTGAAGCCATATCGATGTTCGTGCCCGGACGCGGCTTGCGCGGTGCAGCGTTTGATGACATTGCCCGCAGGGGCTGCGCTTCCGGCTGGGCCGTTGCAGCCGACACGATGGGCCCCAATGACGAAACGGTCCTCGGAACCGCATGGCGGCCGCCTGCCGGCCAGCAACAAGGGGCCAGTGGCCGGCAGGTGCGCATAAAGGGCGAATTACAGAAAGGCAGCGGCTCGCTCGGGGAGTATGTG
>JABDJG010000058.1 GCA_013002595.1 Hyphomicrobiales bacterium
TTCCCCGAGTTCATCGCCCGCAGCCGCGCCCATCCCGAACGGGTTCTGACATCGAGTGATCAATGGCGCCGGATGTGGGAGCAAGCCCGCGCCCGCCTGGCCGTCAAACCCCACATCGACATCCACCGCTGGCGCGCCGATGCACCGGCCTGTGCGTGAACCGCCCTCAGGAATGTTGAAGCCGATCAAGACAAAGCCCGGTCTGCCAGGCGATAATGTCGGGCACGGTTCCCAATTGAAGCCAACTCATTTAGCATCGCGGCCGGCTTTGCAGATTTAGCGGGGGTTTCGGTAGCACCGAAGTGTCAGAGTATGACTTTCAAGATTCTTCGCGGACCGATCCTGCTCGCGCTCGGCTATTTCGTGGCTGCCGCGCTCGGCTTGTTGCTGCTGTTCAGCCAAATCGCCCTTATGTGGCCGGCCACGGCATTGCTCCTGGCATATCTTTACCGGGCAAAACTTCCGGATTGGCCGCTGGTTCTGGGGTTGTGTTGGGGCGCCGGTATCGCCGCGAACTTCGCCATGGGGTCCGGTTTGCCGATACCCGTCATCCTTTCACTCACTGCCGTGGATGTGTTTGTCGACGCGCCAGTTGGTGCTTTGCTGCTTCGCCGGTTCGTCGACAGGCAGACCATGTTTCGCTCTCTTCGCGGGGTTGCAAAGTTCATCCTGCTTGCCTGTTTGGTACCGCCGGTGTTGGGAGGTTTGCTGGGCGGTGCGACGGTGGCTTACTCGTTCGGTGGCTCGCTGGTGGAAGAGTGGTTCAAATGGTTCGCCTCTGCCACCGTAAGCGTGGTGCTGCTGGTGCCGCTGCTGCTTGAGTTGACACACGATCAGGTTCGCTCGAAGGTGTTCGGAACCCGCATCCTGGAACTTCTCGCCATAGTGGCGATGGGCCTGTTGGCCTGTGGCTTGATCGCGGCTTTTAACTTCCTCGGCTTTCTGTTCCTGATCCTCCCGGTCCTGCTCTGGGCGGCGATCCGCTTCGAAGTCGCCGGGGTCAGTCTGCTGTCTACGGTCATTGCCGGCGCGCTCGTTTCAATCACCGTCGCAGGACATGGTCCATTCGTACCATTGCGGGACGACGTCATCAGTCAGGTCGCGTTTCTGCAGTTCTATCTCATGGCCAGCTATGTGCCTGCTCTCATTTGCGCCGTCGTGCTCCGCGAGCGGGCGGCGGTCGACAGAATGTTGCGGCAAGCTCAGAAGATGGAAGCGATCGGACAGCTATCTGGCGGGATCGCGCACGACTTCAACAACATACTTGGAGTCATCCGCGGCAACCTAGAACTGGCGCAACTTACCCAAGACGATGCCAAGCAGGAAGAACGCATCAAAACTGCCATCAAATCCGTTGATCGCGGAGCCTCGCTGGCCGAGAAGCTGCTGCTCATCGCGAGGTCCGACTTCGTCGTTGCCGAGACGATCGACGTGAATGAGCCCTTGCGTGCGCTGCAGGCGCTGCTCACGAAATCCCTGACCGCAGCCGTTGATATCAGGTTCAACCTGTCTGAGGACCTGTGGCAGGTAAACATTGACGTAAACGGGTTCGAGGACGCCGTCTTGAACCTCGCATTGAATGCCCGTGACGCCATGCCAAACGGGGGCGTCTTAGTGATCGAAACCACGAACAAGACCCTCGACGAGCAATATGCCGCGACCAATCCGGGTGGCCGGGCCGGTGAGTTCGTATTGATCTCGCTCAGTGACACCGGGACCGGCATGACAGAGGAGGTCAGGGAAAAAGCGTTCGAGCCGTTCTTTAGCACCAAGGACGCGGGTAGCGGCACCGGTCTCGGTCTCGCCATGGTATATAGCTTCGTGCAGCGCTCTGGCGGTTTTGCAAAGATCTATTCGGAGCCGGGTGTCGGTACAACGATACACATTTATTTGCCGCGGTCGTACGAGGTAGTAGCGACTGGGACGCATGAGTCGCTTCCGAGCCAGGAACCGGCGCGCGGCGACGAGTGCATACTTGTTGTGGATGACGAACCGGAGTTGCTGAGCATCGCCGCCGGGTATTGCGAGAGTCTGGGTTACGATGTGTATCGGGTGGCGAACGGAAATGAGGCGCTGACGCTCATCAATCAACACGAAGACATCAGTCTCCTGTTCAGCGACGTCATAATGCCCGGCGGGATGGACGGTTACGAACTGGCGATCGCCGCACACGAAGTGCGTCCGGCATTGAAGATTCTTCTCACCAGCGGGTTTACGCAGAACCGGGAAGCCTACCTTAACGGTAATCGTGAAATCGTCGGCTTGCTTGCGGCGGGATTGCTGTCGAAGCCCTACGGGCGTCACGAGTTGGCTGCGGCTCTCCGCCGGCTCTTGGACAAGAAGGACGACGACTGAGGGCAAAGACTTTAGCTGGTCGGCGACATGGTGACGGTGTGGTGTGCGATCACCGATGCACCGGCCTGTGTGTGAGGTTATAGCTGCCGGTCTCCGTTATCGCCTTGGACATAGGTCGTCACCGGCATCGATCTGATCCGGGTGTAGTTGTCGAGATATGCCGTTGCCGGTCCCGGCGTGAAGTTGCGGTAGATGCCGAATTTGAAATACTGATACGGCCCGGCGGCCACCTTATCGCCGATCGATCCGGTCACCCGGGCAATGAAACGGCCGTTGGCCCAGATTTCGATCAGTCCTTTGCCGTTGCGCCCGCCGCGCACCCGGTAATTCATGTCGACCCAGCCGCGATAGGGATCGGGCAGCACGTGGTTCGCCGAATGTTGAACCCTGATGTCGGTTTTGCAGGTGGTTTTGGTTCCGGCAACCGGGAAGATGCGTGCGGTGGTGGAGTTGTTCCGTTCGGTCACCGGCAGGTTTTGTGCCGATGCATCGGAACTCGCCACGACCACGCGGCAGTCATCGTCCTGAACGGTGATCGTGTAGACGCCGCGATTGAACCGCTGGGCCAGGAACGGGCTGCCGCCCGACTGTTGTTTCCACTGGCCCGAGACCCACCTCGATGTCGATGTGGCGCCGGTCAGCCGGAAGCTGAAACTGTACCAGGCCTCTTCGCCGAATTTGATCTGATGCTGTGGCGCCTCGCGGATTTCATTGCGCTGGCAGCTTTGCCCGCAGCCTCTCACAAGTCCGTCGACGCTGATGGCGATCGATTTCCTGGCCACCCGCGACATCCGCGGTTCGATCCAGTAGTGACCATGGTGGGCCTGGCGCATCCACCACTTGGTGGGGTCGATGGTGCGGGCCTCAAAGTTGTCCGACAAGGCGCTGGTTGGTTGAGTGTGCTCGCTGGTTGTCTTGTTTGCAACAACGAGGGCGAGCTGAGTGTTCTCGCCAGCATTGCTGTCATTTCCGCCCACTGACACGCAGCCCAGCAGCAACAGCATCGCCAGACGTGATTGCTTATGGCAGGTGGTGGACATGGGTTCGGTATCAGCTCCTTGAAAGTTCGTTTGTGCTCCGGTTGGCGGTAACTGTTGACAAGAACGATCAACAACGACCGCCCGTTATCTATGGCTTAGCAATTCTGAGATCACGCGAATGTGACGTCCATCACCTAGCGTTAAGATTTAGCTGCGGTTTCAAAAAATACAACAAATACAATGTGGCTTGAGGGAATCTTCGCCAAGCTTGACAGAAATTGCAGGTTTGTGTCTGTCTGCTGGACTGGATTGGCCAGCGCCCGAACGGAGAGAAGCGATGTTGAGACCACCCGTTGTCCCGCCACGGATGATGTCTTGAAACCACAGATCTCCGGCGCGCCCATTCTCACCGTCCTGCTGATCGGCCTCCTGTGGGGGCTGAACTGGCCGGCGGTCAAATTCATGCTCACTGAAATCCCGCCGCTGACCATTCGCGCGGTGGCCTTGTCGCTGGCCGGCATCCTGCTGGGCACATTTCTGAAAATGAGGGGCGAGAGCCTGCGCCCGGCGCCGGCCGACCGCCTGCCGATCGCCATCACCGGTCTTCTGGTGATCTTCGGTTTCAATGTCTGTGCCGCGCTCGGTCAGTCGCTGACCGATACCTCAAGGGCTGCGATCATTGCTTTTACCATGCCGGCATTGACGGCAGCCTTTGCCGTCATGTTCCTCGGTGAACGTCTGAGTGGGCGCACATTGACCGCGCTGGTGCTCGGCATGGCCGGGCTTGGCGTTCTGGCATTGGAGGATTTTGCCGGCCTGATCGCCCAGCCGGCCGGCCCCGTGGTCATGTTCCTTGCCGCCCTGTCCTGGGCGCTTGGTACCGTTGCACTCAAGGCCCGCACCTGGAGTCTGCCGCCGCTGGCGCTCAGCGTCTGGTTCTTTGCCGTCTCCAGCGCCGTGTGCTGGCCGCTGGTGCTCATCTTCGAGCCGCCCTGGCAGCAAAGCTGGCCGTCGCCGCCGGTGCTGTGGACGCTGGCCTATCACACTCTCGGCCCGATGATCGTCTGCTATGGCCTGTGGACCACCATGGTCGGCAAGGTCTCGGCCACCATAGCCGCCATCGCCACGCTGATGGTCCCGGTCGTCGGCGTTGCCTCGGCGGTCATCCTGCTGGGCGATGAACTGACCTGGCACAAGGTCGTCGCGCTGGCGATGGTGCTGGCCTCCATCGCCATGACGCAATTTTTCATCAAACCGGCACGTTATACAAAATGAAGTCGGTCTTGGGCCCATAGGTGTCATAGAGCCGGCGGGCCGGATAGTTGAACTCCTGGGTCAGCCAGCGCACGCCGGGCAGCCCGCGGGCCCTGGCGAATTCGACCACGTGATCGATCATCGCCCGCCCGGCGCCGGAGCCGCGCACATCCGGCTCGACATAAAGATCGCTCAGATAACACACCATGCCGCCGCCCAGCGAGCGGTGCATCAGCTGATATTGGGTAAAGCCGATGACCTCACCGTTGTCATCGGCGGCAACATCGCACCAGAAGTCATTGCCGGCATCGAATATCCAGTCCCACACCCGGTCATACCCGCCATCGGGTATGGACGTCATGTAGAACATTGCGTAATCGGCAAACAACCGCTCCCACGTTGCCCGGTCACCCTCGCCAAGCGGCCTGATCGTGATGCCCATGCTGCTTTCTCCTGATTGTGGTGGTTTGTATCTAACTCCTGACTGGACTGAGGCATATGGCCAGATTGAGACTTTCCGGCCAGTCCGCATTGCGCGCGCAATTGCCGTCGCCGCTGCTTGGCGATTATGCCATAAAGCCAATCCGTATTGCGCATTGTGAGGGGAAAGAGCCATTTCCGGGCAATCCGTTCGTATCGCTGTCGTTGGCGCCGGTCTGATCGGCAGGCGCCACGTTGAGGCCATCCTCAGATCGGATGCAGCCTGGCTCGCCAGTATCGTTGATCCGGACCCGGCCGCTGCTGCCCTTGCCGGTGAGCACGGCACCCAATGGCATGAAACGATCTCGGGCATGCTGGCTGGCGATCCCCCCGATGGCGTCATCATTGCAACGCCCAACCAGATGCATGTTGATCACGGGCTTGAATGCGTTCGCGCCGGCCTGCCGATACTGATCGAAAAGCCGATCGCCGACAGTGCAGGATCCGCCATGGCGCTTGTCAATCAGGCTGAAGGCAAAGGGATCGCCGTCCTGGTTGGTCATCACCGTCGTCACAACCCGATCATCAAGGCGGCCAGGGCGCAGATTGCCAGCGGCGCCATCGGCGATATCGTTGCCGCCCAGGCCACCTGCTGGCTCTATAAGCCGGATGATTATTTCAATGTCGCCTGGCGCACCCTGCCAGGCGCCGGCCCGGTCTTAATCAACCTCATTCACGACATCGACCTGCTCAGGCATTTCATCGGCGAGGTGCAGTCGGTTCAGGCTGTCGCATCAAACACGACCCGCGGCCATGACGTTGAAGACACCGCCGCGATCATCCTCAAATTTGCCGGCGGGGCACTGGCAACGGTGACCGTCTCGGACACCATCGTTGCCCCCTGGAGCTGGGAGCTGACCGCGGCTGAGAACCCGGCATATCCTGAAACCGGCCAGAACTGCTACTTCATCGGCGGCACGCGTGGCTCGATCGAAATCCCGGCCGGCACAATCTGGTCTCAGGACGGCGAGCGCAGCTGGTGGCAGCCGATCAACCACACGACCAGTCAAGTTGAGCACCGCGACCCGCTCGACGTGCAGATCGATCATTTCTGTGAAGTGATTACCGGCAAGGCCGAACCGCTGGTCTCGGGCCGCGAGGCTGTGCGCTCGCTTCAGGTGATCGAGGCGATCACCGAGGCCGCCCGCACCGGCACCGTTGTCTGCCTAGAGTGATTATTCGATCGTCTCGCTGATCTTGAAGCGGCGGAACGCGAACCCGAGCGCGGGAATGATCATCAGCCCGATGACGGCCAGGGTCAGCCAGCTCGCAATGCCGAACGAGAACCAATTTTCGTCGCTGATCTTTTGGGCAACCAGACCGGCAATGCGTGCCAGGCCAAGCGCCGTGAAGATCACGAACGTCTTCAGCACGAAATCGACCAGTGTGCGGCCGAGAAAATCAAAATCGACGCGGCCGACCGGTACCAACTTTGAGGGAAACAACAAAAATACAAGGTTTTCAAGGCCGTACAGCAACAGATTAAACGGCAGCACATAGATGGCCATGGCGCCAAGGATGATCGCCGACGCGAGGTCGAGAAACGGCACAATGCTGACGATCATGACCAGCTGGATGGCGCTTGCCAGCAAGACCGGCATGATCAGTTGCCCGGCACAGATCCGCCATGGCGCAATCGGCAGTGCCTTGTAGTGCTCCATCCGGCCGAGTTCGCCGCGAAAATCGCATACCAGCGTGCGCGGCAGCACAAATGCAATGAAGAAGTACAGAAGGCCTATCGTCGTGCTGGCCGTAGTCAGCATCTCGGCCCCGGCCAACAGTGGCCCCATCAATGCAGCGATGCCAGCGAACACCGCGATGACCCGGCCGGAGTTGCGAAACGCATTGATCGCCTGGCGAAAGGCGATGGGCCCGAGACCGCCAAGGCTCGGTGCACGGCGTACCGACCGGCCCGTGGTCTGGTCGCTGGCCCAGAAAGACCCGCCCTGTTTGACCCGCATCCAGCGCTCGTTGAGACGCCGGTTCTCCGACAATGAGCGTTCCGAGGTGCGCTCATCGAGCACAACGGTGACCGCCAGCAACGCGACGTTGACGGCAATCGCGGCGCTCGTCCAAAAGGCCAGTTCGGCCATCGCGTCGGCCAGCAACACCTTGGCGAACACCACGAACGGCGCCAGGATGATCGCACCTGCCCACGACTGGCGAAACCAGGACACGACATCGACGATGTTCATGCCGTTGATCGCCATGGCATAAAACAGCGCTGCTCCGGTCACGGCGAGCGCCACACCGATGACCGGCCAGCGGTACTGGGCAAACCGGCCGCTGCCGTAGGCGAGCGCAAAAACCCTGATCGCCGAACTGCTGAGCTGAATGAACAGCAATGTCAAAAGCATGCCGGTAAACGCGGCAATCATGGTGCTGGCGCGCGGCGGGATCAGCACGGTGATGATCGCCGCGCTGACGATGGCGCCGACGAAATAGGTGGCGAACTTGTAGATCACCAGATCGCGCCGCCGGAACGGCCCGCTGAACAGGAAGTTGATCTCGTTGGCCGAAAAATAGATCGCCGGGCCGGTTGAGACAAAGACCGTGAACAGGCTGGCGGCAAGCAGGCCAAGCGGCATGAAATTGGCGATATGCTCACGCAGCGCTTCAGGGTCTCGCAGCGCCGTGTCGTCCAGGTAATCGCCCGGCGAGGTCGCCCCGGCCGCAGCCAGCAGCCAGATAATGCCGGCAACGATGGTCAGGAACACCGCCCCGCGAATTGTGGCCAGCTGGCGCAGGCGGTGCCGTACACCGCCGCGCATCCGCAGGAACATCAATTGGTAAAGTGCGCTATCCATGAGTTACGCCTCGGCGTGGCCTTCGTGGGTGATCGCAAAGAAGGCCGCCTCCAGGGCCGTGTCGCCGTTGCTCTGATCGACATCGCGCAACACCTCGTCCATGGTGCCGAACAGCCGGCACTCGCCGTTGACCAGCACCAGGAGATGGCTGCACAGGTTCTCAACCAGGCTTAACAGATGCGAACTGATCACCACCGCCGCGCCGGCCTCGGCCCGGTCGCGCATCGACTGCTGGATGGCCCGAATGCCACGCGGATCAAGCCCGGTCAATGGTTCATCGAACAGGATCACCTTGGGGTCGTGCAGGTAGGCAGACGCAATCGCCACTTTCTGGCGCATGCCACGTGACAGATCGTGCGCAAGGCTGTCGCGCTTGTCCATCAGATCAAATGACGTGAGCAGCTCCTCGGCGATCTGCTCAAAGCCGGTAACGCCATAGGCGGCAGCTGAAAAGGCCAGGTGCTCCCACACCGTCAGCGTATCGAACAACCGCGGGTCATCTGGGATATAGCCGAGACTGTGCTTGGCCGCGATTGATGCATTGACGATATCGTGGCCGGCAACTTCAAGACTGCCCGCCGTGGGCGCGATGATGCCCGACAGGGTGCGCAGCGTCGTTGTCTTGCCCGCGCCGTTCGATCCGACAAGGCCCAGGATATCGCCCGCGCCGACCTCGAAACTGAGGTCCTTGACGGCCGCAAAATTGCCGTACGACTTGCAAAAGTCTTTCACTTTGATCATGCGAACTCGCGTTGTCTGGGAGGTCAGGGTGTTCTGGTTTATACACGATGCGAGTTAACACCACCTATCGAGAATGCATTCAATCCATCTGGTAAATGTTCGCCAGCCGGTGGCGCGTCTCATCGATCTGCCTGCCGACCTCGGCCTCGTCCCAGCCCAGATGAACCGAGACCGCCTGTGCCGCCCGTTCGAGGTGATCCCCGCTGAGCGGTGTGTGGTAGATCGCACCGGTGCGTGAGATCAAGATGTCGGCCAGCGTTGTTGCATGTTCATCGGTTGCCGCATGGGCCAGGTCCGACAGTTTCACCCGCGGATCGCCGGCCACCAGCGGCGGTGAATTCGGGTTGTCGGGAAACCGGCGCGGCGTGTAATCGGGCTGTTTCGGCGGCCTCGACGGCGCGATCGAGCGCGCCACCGTCTGCGTCATCTCGCGGCCGGCACTGCGGTGCGTCATGATCGGCCCCGCCGTCAGGGCATGAACGCCTTCAAGCCCGTCGCCGCCAAGGTCATGGATCTCGACCGAGCGCTTGCCCTTCGGGTAGGCCGTATCGAACCCGAGCGGGCGCACCCCGGCCCAGGTGTAAACGATGTCGGCATCGGTCAGCCCCAGCCCGGGCAGGATCCGGGCCGTCTCACCGAGCAGGAACGCGCGGTCCGGCCCATCGACCTTGATGTCGTCGAGATCGCCTTCATAGACCGTCTCCGTCGGCCCGATGTGATGATAGCCGCCCTGGCTCGGCAGCACATAGTGCGGCTCGCCAACGCTGTTGATCGTCGCCATGCCATGGTCCTTGAAGGCATCCGGCAGCCTGACAACGATATGCGATCCCTTGGTGCCGAGGATCAGCCGGCGCGCAGACGCGGCTGCCGCACCGTTGACCGTGTCTATCCAGATGCCCGCCATGTTGAGAACGATCGGGGCGTGAACCGTCGCGGTCCCGTCACCGCTCAGGTGCACACTCCAGGCGCCGTCACTTCGTTCGCCGAGCGTTGCATGGGTGTGATTGCGCACGACCGCGCCCATGCGCTCGGCATCCAGCACCGCATCGATGCACAGCCGTTCCGGCCAGTCGAACATGTACTCGGTGTACGCCCCGACAGAAGCCAGCTGCGCAGTGTCGGCCAGCTGGCCGATGAAGGGCAGGGCGGCGGCTTCGCGCGCATCGAGACGCCGGTAGTCAAGCGGCACATCGCGCGGCCCATAGCGGCCAAGCAGACGGAACGCCAGATCGAGCTGCCATCCCGAGTAGGGCAGGTGCTTGAGTATCGGAAACAGCATCGTGAACTTGCGCAGCCGCTCAGGTGAGTCCTTGACGATCTCGCCGCGCATTTCCATCGAGGCCCTTGCCATCGACAGCGCCACCGCCAGCTTGCCCGGCGCCAGGGCAAAGTCCAGCAGCGGCCGCGGCGTTTCGAAAAACCTCAAACCACAGTGCAACAGGCGCGATGACCGGCTCGTCGACCCGGACCCGAAATCGCCCTTGTCGGCCAGCAGCACCGAATACCCCGCCGCCGCCAGATGCTGCGCACTGCTCGCCCCGTTTATCCCGGCGCCGATGATGACGACATCGAATTGCTGACCGTCCAACGAGTTCAGAGTATCGCCCGGCATATGC
>JABDJG010000078.1 GCA_013002595.1 Hyphomicrobiales bacterium
GTTCAGCTTGGCTCAAGCGCGGCGCCAGGGGCTTCGGCCGTGGCCGCACGGCGGTCGCTTGAATGTTCTCACCCTCGTTGCCGCCTTTCAGGTCAACCAGGGTCAGCGATTGCTGACGACCACCGATAAGTTCCAGATAGACCTGAGCCAGGAGTTCTGAATCGAGTAGCGCTCCGTGCAGGTCTCGCATCGCATTGTCGACATTGTAGCGCTTGCACAGGGCATCCAGACTGTTCGGACCCATGGGGTGTTTCTTGCGGGCGAGCGCCAGACTGTCGATGGCCTGCTCCGGCGGCAGGGCCGATTTGCCGGCCCACTTAAGTTCGGCGTTGATGAACTTCATGTCGAAGCTGGCATTGTGGATGACCAAGGGTGCGCCATCGACAAAAGTCAGGAAGTCCCCGGCGATCTCGGCAAAGACCGGTTTGTCGCCGAGAAAGGTTTCCGACAGGCCATGAACCGCAAAAGCCTCGGGCGGCATGTCGCGTTCGGGGTTGATGTATTGATGGTACGTCCGCCCGGTCGGCAAGTGGTTGTGCAGTTCAAGCGCGCCGATCTCGACGATCCGGTGACCGTCAAACGGATCAAGCCCGGTGGTTTCAGTATCGAGAACGATCTCACGCATTGCGCTTCAAACTTTCCTGCATCAGCCTGTGCTGGTTCTAGCCTGCAAATCTTCGACGATTCTGCGGACCTGATCAAATGCAACTTCCAAACCACGGCTGGTATCCACAACGAAATCTGCCCGAGCCCGCTTATCGGCATCGGGTAGCTGGCGCTGGAGGATGTCGGCCAGTTTTTCTTCGGTCATACCGGGCCGCTCGAGCGCGCGGGCGCGCTGCACGTCGGCCGGGGCGCTGACGACCACAATCAGATCGACATTCTGATCGCCGCCGGTTTCAAAAAGTAGCGGAATATCAAGCACAACAAACTTGTGGCCGGCCTTGTCGGCAGTATCGATAAACTTCACCTGCTGCGCACGGACCAGGGGATGCACGGCCTTTTCCAATCGGCGCAAGGCGGCCGGGTCCCTCAGCACGACGGCGGACAGCTTTTCACGGTCGATCTCACCACCGGCAACCACGCCGGGAAACAGATCTGCCACGATCGCCACGCCAGAGCCGTTTCGGGCATAAAGCGCATGGACCGCGGCATCTGCATCAAACACCGGGCAGCCAAGATCTGTAAACATCTTTGCGGTGGTGGACTTGCCCATTGCGATGGAGCCGGTCAGTGCGACTTTCAGCATGACGGTAAACCTCACTGCCGGCCGGTGATGTCGGCGGCGATGAGGTCGTGCAAGTCATCGGTGACCTCAGGCCTGATGCCAAACCACTTTTCAAATCCAGGTACGGCCTGATGCAGCAGCATGCCAAGACCCTCAACAACGGTATGACCACGCGATGACGCCTGGTTCAACAGCTCGGTCCGCAACGGGGTATAGACAATGTCGGTGACGACCGCCGTGGACTTCAGCCCATCAAGGCATACTTCAAGCGGTGGTTGGCCGGTCATACCAAGTGATGTCGAATTGATCAGTATGTCCGTTACCGGCAGGGCGTGTTCAATAGCATACCAGCCGTGCGGATCGACCCGATCGGGGTAGTCCGCGGCAATTGCCTCGGCCCGCTCAACGGTCCGGTTGATGATGGTGATGGTAGCAGCGCCATCATTGATCAGCGCTTCAACCAGACTGCGCGCTGCACCGCCGGCGCCAAGTATGACCGCGTGTTTTGATCGGGTCCGCCAGTCTGGAACCGTCTGGCGCAGATTGGCCATGAAGCCCGCACCATCGGTACTGGTGCCGCATAGCTTGCCGTCTAGCATGTAGACCGTGTTGACGGACTTCAGCCGGCGGGTCTGATCATCGGTCTGATCTACCGCTTCAAAGGTAAGTTCCTTCAATGGAATGGTGACGTTGCAACCGGCAAGCTCGCCCTGCCGGATCCGGTCCAAAAATCCGTCCAACTGATCGGGCTTGACTTCAATCCGGTCATAAGATCCTGATATATCGTGTTTTTTCAACCAATAGCCGTGAATGAGCGGTGATCGAGAGTGCGAAATCGGACTGCCGATGACGCAAGCCTTTGGAGCTGTTTCCATTGTCATGCTTCGACCAGGTGTTGCTGACGCAGAAAATCCAACAGCGGCAAGAGGGGCAGGCCGAGGATTGCAAAGAAGCTGCCGTCGATCTTTTCGAACAGCTGAACGCCCTGGCCTTCAAGCTTGTAGCCGCCGACGGTCGACTTCACATCATCGCCGATGGCGGCCATATAGCGGCCGACAAACGCAGGCGAAAAAGCACGCATCGTGAGTGCCGGCGCTTCGCGGTATGACCAGACGATTTCGCCATCGCGGGCACAGGCGACCGCGGTTTCCAGCACATGGGTCTTGCCGGCGAACTTGAGAAGATGTTCGCGGGCTTCTTCAAGTGACGTTGGTTTGTTGTATAGCCGGCCTTCGAAGATCAGGGTTTGATCGGCACCGATGACCAGGCTGGCGGGGTGCTGTTCGGAAACCGTCATGGCCTTGGCCTGGGCAAGGATCATTGCGACATCTGCAATATCCTGCTCATCGTTTCGGCCAAGAAACGCATCCTTGACGGCATCTTCGTCGACGCCTGCATCCATGCTGTCAAAGACGAGACCGGCATTGTGCAGTAAGGCCTGCCGGCTCTTGCTGGTTGAGGCCAGTATGATCGGGTGATCAGCCATGGTTCTGCGGTGCTGCCGTGCTTGATTGCCGCTGACTGAGAAGATTGAGCACGGCGGCAGCGGTTTCCTCGATCGAGCGGCGGGTGACATCGATCACCGGCCAATTGTTGCTGGCGCACAGATTCTTCATCTCGGTAAGTTCCTTGGTGATCTCGCGCCGGTCGGCATAGCTGGTCTGGCGTTCCTCATTAAGTGTCAATAAACGATGCCGGCGGATCTGCGCAATGCGTTCGGCACTTGCGGTCAGGCCGACGACCAATGGTTTCTTGAGCTCGGAAATCTGAGGCGGCAGCGGGATTTCGGGCACATAGGGAATATTGGCGGTTTTAACGCCACGGTTGGCCAGATAGATGCTGGTCGGGGTTTTTGACGACCGGCTGACGCCAACCAGGAGAACATCTGCCGATTTCCAGTTTTCCGGATGCTGACCGTCGTCATGCAGCATAGTGTAGTTCAGGGCATCGATACGGCGAAAGTATTCGGCGTTCAGCGCATGCTGACCACCGACATGGGGCCGGGACTCTGCATTAAGATAGGTTGCCAGAGAGGCAATTACCGGATCGAGGATCGAGATTGCCGGGATACCAAACTTGCGGCACCAGGTTTCAAGCTGTTCACGCAGGTCATGGTTTGCCATGGTGAACAGGACAATGCCCGGCTGGCGTTCGATTTCGGCGGTGACACGGTCGAGCTGTTTTTGCGTTCTGACCAATGCATAGATATGCTCGATCGGCTTGTAATCCGCATAATAGGCCGTTGCGGCGCGGGCCACCGTGTTCAACGTCTCGCCGGTTGCATCTGAGACCAGATGCATATGGAAGAATTGGCGGGTCTTGGTGTTCACAAGCGGCACTCACTTGGTTAACAAAATGTTAATATCTCGTGTGGTTTGGGGACTGTCCGTGGCTCATACGCGATTTTCCCCATTTTTATCAACCGGCATCAGCCTGTGGATATTTCATGGTGTTCTGCGCGGCATACTCACGATATGTGAACGAGGTGTGGATTATCGGTCAACAGATCAGCAAAACTGACGACATTCATCCTTTAAACTATTGCTATTAATGAGTTAAATTTGTGCATGGATTTTGACTTTGGATTCCGGCTAAACCTGTCTTTGCCGGCATAACAGTGTTGGCAGAGGATAAAAAATAATTCCCGCGATTCACACACCAACAACATCAACACATTTATTTAGATTCTTATTATGGATTATTTTGAACACGACAGCAGTACCGGAAAAGCCATTCTTGAGGTGTTGAATGAAACGTCTCCATGGCGCAGACCAATATGGCTTATGCGGCAAGCAGGACGCTATCTACC
>JABDJG010000089.1 GCA_013002595.1 Hyphomicrobiales bacterium
GAATTGGCCATTCACCGAGGTTATTTTGTCTTGCCGGTCAATCGTGAAAACTGTCGGCGAGCGTGTATTCAAGGCTCTGTCCCCAGCACTCGTCTTCGATGGTTACCCAAGTGAACCGATTGTGCCCGACAACTCTGTTCCCGACAACCAGCAACAAGTAGCATTGTCACGGCACCTTGACTCATCATTGGTTGAGTGTGAGTTTTTGATTCGCGGGACTATTGGCGATTAGGGGGAACCGTTGAGAAAATCAGTGGTGGTGTTGACCGGAGCCCTGTGCGCGATGCTGTTGGGGACCGCACGCAACAAGGCCTGTCTGCTCGGGCAGGCGGCAAGCGCTGTATCGCTGGGCGCGACCGCCGGGTGAGACGATGGCCGCACTGGCGGTGGCTTTGATCAAACGAGACACAAAAGCGGAGAATTGGTCATGGAACAAATGTGGCGTTGGCCAAGCGAGCGGGTGCACCATGTCTCGGGCTCGGCCGGGGCTTTGACCTTTGTCGGCGGCGCGGGAGCGTTTGACAGCTCAGGGCATATCGCACATCCAGGCGACCTCGATGCCCAGATCGTTGCGGCGGTCGGCAATGTCGCCGATGCGCTTGCAGCTGAAGGCGCGGCGCTGTCTGATATCGTCCGCGTGAAAGCCTATTACACATCGGATGTCGATGACTGGCATGTCATTGCCCGGATCGCAGAACTTTTGGCCGATGATCCGATGCCGGCGATCAGCACCGTGCCGGAACCGCTGCAGCCGTTTGACGGCCAGGTGATCCAGTTGCAGGTGATCGCTCTGAAGGGCTGGCGCTCGGGCAGCGATGTCCGGTTTGCCACTCGCCCGGTGCCGCCGACCTGGCAGGACCGGTTCGGCGCGCGGCAGGTGACCGGCGGACTGCGGGCAGGCGAGTTCATTGCAGTGTCGAACCGGACGGCTGCCGACGAGGACGGCGCCATGGCTGAGGCCGCAGACGGCGTTGCCCAAAGCCACAGCATCATGGCCTGTCACGAGGCGACCCTGGCCGAGCTTGGCGCCGGGATGCAGGATTGCGTGAAGATGGAGGGTCATTTTTACGGCACGACCCGTGCCGACTGGGCACCGCTTGCCCTGGCCCGCGCCAGTCATTTTGCCGAGCCCGGCCCGCCGGCAACGGTTGTGCCGTGCCAGAGGCTCAACCCTGAAGGCGCCGTCACCAAGATCGATGTGCTGGCCATGCGCGAAAAGCGCAACAGCTACGATAAATACATCCCGCGCCAGGACAGCTGGCCGGACCGCGTCTGGGACTGGCCGCTCAATCTGCCGTATCGCCAGGCCGTGCGCCTGCGCGGCACCATCTGGCTCGGCGGCCAGGTGCCCTCAGAACCTTATGCCAATTCGGGCCGGCGCATGATGCCGGGCAACCTGGCAGGCCAGACCCGCATGACGATGTCCTACATCGAAGACCTCCTGCGCGGTTTCAACCGCCGCCCTGCCGATCTCAAACTGATGGTCTGCTATTACACCTGCAGCGAGGGTGAAAAGACCACCCACATGATGCTCGACCTGTTGTCGCAATGCCTCGGCAGCGCCCTGCCACCAACAACGCTGGTGCCCAAGACCATGATGCATACACCGGAGAACACAGTGGAAATCTGGGGCGTGGCGCAAGGGTAGGACGGTAGCGATTATTGACCGATTCCGTGCCGAACAGGCTGCTAAAGCGGTTTGCTCTTAATGTGGACCCTTTGCCCCCATCAACTGGGTCAATGATTGCTGCCGTCGGTACAATGTGCTGTCAGGCCGCACGCCAGGTCCGTCCTGGGACAGCCGCCAGGAGTTCCTTGGTGTAGGACGCTTGCGGGTCGGCAAAAATGGCAGCGGTCGGGCCGGTCTCGACGACCTCGCCATACCGCATGACCGCAAGCCTGTCGCAAACCTGGGCCGCCACGCGCAGATCGTGGGTGATGAAGATCATCGACAGCGCCATGCGTTCGCGGATTTCATCGAGAAGCCGCAGGATCTGTGCCTGGATCGAAACGTCAAGCGCCGAAACCGGTTCGTCGGCCACGAGCACGTCGGGGTTCAAAGCCAGAGCGCGTGCGATGCCAATACGCTGGCGTTGACCGCCGGAGAACTCGTGAGGAAAGCGCCCGTATGCGCGCTCGTCCAGACCAACGATAGAGAGCAACTCGCGCGCCCTGTCCTGTGCTTCGGTTTGTGACACGCCCTGAAGCAACGGGCCCTGCATGATGATTTTGCCAACCCGTGTGCGCGGATTGAGCGAGGCAAACGGGTCCTGAAATATCATCTGGATACTGGCGCGATAGGGCCGCATCTCGGCCCGGCCCAGCGGCCTCAGGTCCGTGCCGTTCAGCATGATCTTGCCGTTGTCGGCATCGATCAGGCGGACGATACAGCGTGCAACGGTAGACTTTCCCGATCCGCTCTCGCCGACGATGCCAAGCGTTTCGCCATGTCTGAGTTCGAGCGTTACATCACTGGCCGCCGTGACGGTGCGCTCTGCTGCGCCAAGGCCGATGATACTGCCGCCGCTCCGGAAAACCTTGGTGAGCCCTTCAACCTGAAGCACCGGTTGCTCCGATTGATCGCGCGGCGGGCGGGGCGTCAGACTGGGCACGGCGTCAATCAGCGTTTGGGTATAGGGATGCTGCGGATTGTTGAGAACCTCTTCAGCTGTGCCGGTCTCCACCAGCTTGCCCTGTTGCATCACCGCAACCCGGTCGGCGATATCGGCAACGACACCGAAATCATGGGTTATGAACAGGACACCGGTGTTGTGCGCGGCCTGCATCTCCTTGATGAGTTTGAGGATTTGCGCCTGCGTGGTCACGTCAAGGGCAGTGGTCGGCTCATCGGCAATCAGTATCTTGGGATCGAGCGCAAGCGCCATCGCGATCATCGCGCGCTGGCGTTGGCCGCCCGACAACTCGTGCGGATAGGCGCGCATGATATGTTCCGGGTCGGGCAGATGCACATCGTCCAGCAAAGCCAGCGCGCGCATGCGCCGCTCCTTGCGCCGCATCGCCACATGGAAACGGAAAACCTCGTCGATCTGATCGCCAATCGTCATCACCGGGTTGAGCGCGGTCATCGGCTCCTGAAAGATCATCGAGATCGCGCTGCCGCGGATGTCGCGCATCCGGGCATCGGAGACATTGACGAGGTCCTCGCCATCCATACGAATGCTGCCATCGACCACCCGCACATGCGGCTTCGGCAGAAGCCCCATGACGGCGCGGGCCGTCAGCGACTTGCCTGAGCCGCTCTCGCCGACGATGCACAGGATCTCGTTGGGCGCCAGGTCGAGGTCGACAGCCTCGACAGCGCGCTCGCGCTCGGAACCCTCCGGCAGGCAGATATTGAGGTTGCGGATTTCGAGCAGGCTCATTGTCGCTCCCGCAATCGTGGGTTAAGGGCATCGTTCAACCCTTCGCCGACCAGGTTGATCGCCAGCACGGTGATCAGGATCGCGATGCCGGGAAAGGTGACCACCCACCATGCCGAACGCAGCAGAGTGCGTCCGGCCCCGACCTGGAAGCCCCAGCTCATGATGTTGGGATCGCCGAGACCGAGGAACGCCAGCCCGCTCTCGATCAGGATCGCCGTGGCGACCATCAGCGAGCCGATCACGATAATCGGCGACAGGCAGTTTGGCAGGATCTCACCGAGCATGATCCGCACATCACTCATCCCCAGCGTGTGACAGGCCTGCACGAACTCCCGGTTTTTCAGCGACAGGAATTCGCCGCGCACCAACCGGGCAACCGCAGGCCAGGAGACAACGGCGATGGCGATGACAATGCTCTTGATCGACGGTTTCATGATCGCGACCAGCAGGATCGCGAACACGAACGACGGGATGGTCTGGAACATCTCGGTGGTCCGCATCAACAGATCATCGATCTTGCCACCGTAGTAGCCGGCAAGCCCGCCCATGATCGTGCCGAAACCGACGGCAACGACGGTGGCGAGCAGACCGATCAACAGCGAGGTCTTCGCACCATGGGCGATGCCTGCTGCCACATCACGGCCGAGCGAGTCGCTGCCCAGGAGAAATCCGTTCTGTCCAGGTGGCGACATGGCGCGGCCAACCAGGCTGAACGGGTCGGCGGGATAGAACAGCTGCGCGGTGGCCGCCATGACGATTACCAGCGCCAGAACGATCAGCCCGGCGACGGCCGAACGGTTGCGCTTGTAGAGTTGCCAGAATTGCCGCATTTAGGGTCTGTTGGGCTTCAGGTTGTGGTGCTGGCGTGGCCCATTTTGGCTGTGGCTAACTTTGAATAGCGCAGCGGGGCCCACCCCTTCAAGCCGCTCAAAGTGACGTCCACAGGCAAAATGGGCCTCGTCCCGAAAGGGATTTGCCAGGATTGGCCTATCTAGAGGCCTGTTCGTCGTTGAATATGCCAGCATGTCCTTCCTCCTCACAAACCTCTATATAAACCAATCCTGGCAAACCAGCGCCACAACCTGAAACCCAACAGGCCCTAAGCCACTTCAATGCGTGGGTCGAGCCACGAGTAAATGATATCAACGATCAGGTTGACCGCCACCACGAGCAAGGCAGACAGCAGGAAGATGCCGAGCAGCAGGTTCAGATCGCGCGAGAACAGGGCTTCAAAGGCCAGCATCCCGAGGCCGGGCCAGGCGAACACCGACTCGACAATCACCGAACCGCCGATCAGCGCACCGACTTGAACGCCGGCCATCGTCACCACTGGCAAAAGCGCGTTGCGAAGGACATGAACGAACATGATCCGCCGTTCGGTCAGTCCTTTGGCACGGGCGGTGGTGACGTAATCCATACCCGCCTGTTCCAGCATCGATGCGCGCATCAACCGTGTATAGAGCGCCAGATAGAACAGCGAGAGCGTGATGGTTGGCAGCACCAGATGATGGGCGATGTCCCATACCCGGTCCCAGCCGGTGTAGAACATCGCTATGTTCTCCATCCCGCTGGTCGGGAACCATCCCAGGTTGAGCGCGAACACGACGATGAACATCAGCCCGACCCAGAACAGCGGGGTCGCGTAGGTGACCAGTGCGAACACCGAGATCAGCGTGTCGCGCCAGGTATTGAGACCCGACGCGGCCAGCAGACCGAGAACGATGCCGAAGCCGACGGCCAGCAAT
>JABDJG010000081.1 GCA_013002595.1 Hyphomicrobiales bacterium
TGATCTATGTGATGGTCACGATGACCGCCGTCGATGCCCGCATCGGCGATACCGAACTGCAGCGCATCGGCCGGCTGGTACAGACATTGCCGGTTTTTGAGGGCTTCGACCCTGAGCGCCTGACCCATGTTGCCCAGGAATGCGGTGAAATTCTCCAGGTTGATGAGGGCCTCAATGCCGTGCTCGGCCTTGTATCGCAAGCCCTGCCCGAGCACTTGCGGGCGACCGCCTACGCGCTGGCCGTCGAAGTCGCGATCTCGGATCAGCGGATCTGGAAAGAGGAAGTCCGCTTCCTTGCCCGCCTGCGCGATACGCTTGATCTCGACAAGTTGACCATCGCCGCCATAGAGCGCGCCGCCGCCGCCCGTTACCAGAAGATCTAAAGCGTGTCGCTCACAGATAACTGTTCAGGCCGGGGATCGAACTGGTCACTTCACGTACCAGGTCTTCACCGGCGTTCTCCTTGGCATGGCCGAGAACGGTTTGGCCAAGCGCCTTGATTTGCTGCATGTCGAGGCCGGTTGCCTGGAGCTTGGCAAGGGCAGCCAGCGGTGCACCCATCAAACCGCCGCCAAGCATGCCGAACAGCCCGCCGCTTCGGCCTTCTTCGCTGCCAAACCGGGCGGCAAGCTCACTGGCGCCCGGCATCTTTTCAAACAATTCATCGACCTTGTTCTGATCGCCGTGCGATTTGACCAGCGACAGCAAAATGCCGACCGGGCGTTCAGCCGCGTCAGCGTCGATGTTCAGTTTTTCGGCAACCTGGCCAATTAGTTCGTCCATGAACGATGATCCTGTCACGTCGGGTTTGCTTAAGACGGCGTTTTATAGCAGATTGCGCCGCAACAGGAACGGCCCGTAAACACAAGGGGATCGGTGGCATGTCAGACGAGACAATTTTCATTGGCGGCAGCGGCAAGGACGAGGTCTTACACCTCAAACGCGCCAACCGCCACGGCCTGGTCACCGGCGCGACCGGCACCGGCAAGACGGTTACGCTGCAGATTCTCGCTGAGGGGTTCTCTTCTGCTGGCGTGCCGGTGTTTGCAGCCGACGTGAAGGGCGACTTATCGGGTATCGGCAAGGAAGGCGAACCAAAGGATTTTCTGTTCAAGCGGGCCAAAAAAATCGGTTTTGACGATTACGGTTTTGATCCGTTTCCGGTGATCTTCTGGGATCTGTTCGGCAAACAGGGCCACCCGGTGCGTACAACGATCTCGGAGATGGGGCCACTGCTGCTGTCGCGGTTGATGGGCCTGACCGAGGCCCAGGAGGGTGCACTCAACATTGCCTTCCGGATTGCCGATGAAGAAGGGCTGCTGGTGCTCGATATGAAGGATCTGCGGTCGCTGCTGTCTGAGCTGGCCGAGCGCGGCAGCAAGATTTCAACCGAATATGGCAATGTCGACCGGCGCACGATCGGCGCCATCCAGCGCCGGTTGATCGTCATGGAGGAGCAAGGCGCCGAGAACTTCTTTGGCGAGCCGGCCCTCGACATCAAGGACCTGATGCGCACAACGCGCGACGGGCGTGGTTATATCAACATCCTGGCTGCCGATCAGCTCATGCAATCGCCGCAGCTCTATGCCACCTTCCTGCTGTGGCTGCTGTCGGAACTGTTCGAAGAACTGCCTGAGGTCGGCGATCCCGACAAACCTGTGCTGGTGTTCTTTTTTGACGAGGCGCACCTTTTGTTCAATGACGCGCCAGACGGGCTGTTGCTCAAGATCGAGCAGGTCGTGCGGCTGATCCGGTCCAAGGGGGTTGGTGTCTATTTCGTGACCCAGAACCCGCTCGATGTGCCGGACACCGTTCTCGCCCAGCTTGGCAACCGCATCCAGCATGCGCTGCGCGCCTTCACGCCGCGCGACCAGAAAGCGGTCAAGGCGGCCGCCCAGACCTTCCGGCAGAACCCTGAGTTCGATACCGAAGAGGCGATCACCCAGCTTGGTGTCGGCGAGGCACTGGTCTCGGTGCTCGACCCCAAAGGTGTCCCGACAATGGTCGAGCGCACGCTGATCCGCCCGCCGTCGAGCCGGATGGGTCCGCTTGAAACCGGTGAGCGTACACCACTGGTCAAGAACAGCCCGGTCTATGGCCTCTACGATGAAGGCAAGGACCGCGAGTCGGCCTATGAACTTCTGGAAAAACGCGCCGACGAGCGGGCAAAAGCGGCAGAAGCCGAGGCAGTAGCAGCGGCAAAAGCAAAGGCGGAAAAAGCCAATTCGAAATCAAGCGGCTCAGGCTACCAGCGCCAAACGGCAACCGAAAGGTTCGTCAAGAACATGGCATCGAGCGTCGGCCGGCAACTCGGCTCGGCCATTGTGCGTGGTCTTTTGGGCGGATTGCTGCGGCGGTAAGACGGCTTACAGGATCTCGTCTTCATCGGGCAATACAGCAGCTTCCAGCTCGCCGGTGATAAGATCGAGGCGCCGCTCGGCGGCTTGTGGGCTATCGATTATTGCAACGTGATAGAGCGCATCACCACGGTTGACTGCCGGCAGGTTGGTGCGGCCGATGATGACACCGCCAATGCGGGCGCGAACCTCGGTGTCGATATCGCCGAACGGGTCTGAAATAATGCCGATCAGGTCGTCCTGCCCAACAAAGTCGCCAGCCGCCCTGAATGCCCGAAAGATGCCGCCTTTGGGGGCACGCAACCAATGGCTCTCGTGACTGTACACGGGCCTTGTGCGGGTCGGTTTGATGGACTTGGACGAGAGCATGCCAAGATGCTTCATGACCCTTAAGGTGCCAATAACACCGGCACGGATTGCCAGTTCGTCAAATCGCAGGGCTTCACCGCCCTCGAACAACAGCATTTCGACTTCATTGTCGAGTGCGGTCTTGCGCAGGGATCCATCGCGCAGCGAGGATACCATGATGACCGGTGCGGCAAATGCATCGGCAAGCTCGCGCAGCTTCGGTTGGCCCGGGCTGATGCGGATCTGTGGCAGGTTGGTACGGTGCAGCGCAGCGGTATGCAGATCGATACCGATGTCCGAACGCAACACGATCTCGCGCATGAAGATGTCGGCCAAAAGGCTGGCGAGCGAGCCCTGATCGGATCCCGGGAATGACCGGTTGAGATCGCGCCGGTCGGGCAGATAGCGGTTGTGGTTGATGAAGCCGTAGGCATTGACGATCGGTACGGCAAGCAACGTGCCGGCAATCGAGCGCAGCGCCTTGTGCCGCAGAACCCGGCGGATGATTTCAACACCGAGCACCTCATCACCGTGGACGGCGGCGCTGATGAACATCACCGGACCGTCCTTGCGGCCGTGGATCACCTGGACCGGCAATGACACCGGAATGTGGTTCGACAGGATGCTGACCGGCAGATCGACGCTTTGGCGCGTGCCGGCCTTGGTTTCAGTGCCGCCCAGTTCGAAGGCAGCGCGCGTTGGTGACATTAGGGCCTGTGGACAATTGAGGTTGCGGTGCTGGCGCGGCCCATTTTGTCTGTGGCTAGCTTTGAGTGGCGCCGGTGGGTCGCCCCCTTCAAGCCGCTCAAAGTGACGTCCACAGGCAAAATGGGCCTCGTCCTTACAGGATTTGACAGGATTGGCGCATTTTCAGGTCTGTTCGTCGTCGAATATGCCAGCATGTCCTTCCTCCTCACACACCTGTATCTGAACCAATCCTGTCAAACCAGCGCCACAACCTCAATTGTCCACAGGCCCTAACCCTAACCCTTGCCTTTGGTCTTGGTGTTGCCGGGTTTGCGGTTCTTTTCCATGAATTCGATGATCTTGCTGGCGACATCGATGCCGGTGGCTTTTTCGATGCCCTCAATGTCAGGCGAGGAGTTGACCTCCAAGACGACCGCGCCGTGATTGGCGCGCGCCATGTTGACACCGGCAACATTGAGCCCCATGGACTTGGCCGCGCGGATCGCGGTAGAGCGTTCTTCCGGAGTGATCTTGATCGAACGGGCCGAACCGCCATGGTGCAGCTTGGAACGGAAGTCACCTGCGGCGCCCTTGCGCTCCATGGCAGCGATCACCTTGCCGCCGATGACGAAGACACTGATATCGGTGCCTCCGGCCTCCTTGATGAACTCCTGGATCAGGATGTTGGTATTGGTGCTGCGAAACGCCTCAACGATGGATTTGGCCGAGTTGTGGGTTTCGCCGAGCACCACACCGAGGCCTTGGGTGCCTTCCAGAAGTTTGATCACGACAGGCGCGCCGCCGGCGATCTTGATCACCTCATCGGTCTGCTTGGTGTCATGGGCAAAGGCAGTGACCGGCAAGCCGATGCCATCGCGAGCAAGCAATTGCATGGAGCGCAGTTTGTCGCGTGAACGGCCGATCGCCACCGATTCGTTGACCGGCCATACCCGCATCATCTCGAACTGACGCAGCACGGCCAGTCCGTAGTAGGTGCGCGAGGCCGCGATGCGCGGGATCACGGCATCATAGCCGGTCAGCCGCTCGCCCATCAACCGCAGCTCCGGGCGATGCGAGGTGATGTTCATGTAACACCTGAGATAGTCGATCGGATCGATCTCGTGACCGCGCTCGACGGCCACCTCCATCAAACGGCGATGAGAGTACAAATTTGCATTGCGGGTCATCAACGCGATCTTCATGGCTTCCTCCGCGTGTTTCTTTGTGCGGCGCGTCCGTCTGCGGACAGAACGAAGGATTTGCCTGGATGCACAACCAACCGTCTTTTAATTGTTGCACGGCCAAGCAACATGGGCACCCCCATTTCAGCCCGGTCGGTTAGCGTGATCTCGACGGTCCAGACTCTGCCCCCCAGCGACAATCGGGTTTTGACGAGTGCGCGTTCTTCGACACCTCCACCGGTGTTCTTGACCTTTCGTGTGCCAATGAGCGGCAGATCGCACTGTTTGGCATGGCTGACTGCATCATCGACAAAGGCATCAAAGCGTATGCGTTCGCCCTCGCCTGACTGATAGATTTCCAGGTTTTCTGCATGCAACGCGGCTGTCCTTGCGCCGGTATCCAGTTTTGCGATGATCGGGCCTATGCCAAGGTCTGGAAGATGGACCAGTTCGCGCCAGCCGGCGACGGCCGGAGACTTCTTGGCGGATTTTTTCGGGCGTGTGGTCATGGATGGTGTTGGCAAATCAGTTGCAGGCGGGAGGAACATCCATCCTGCAACACCTGGCCAAAGAGTGAAAGCGTGATCAACTGTCGAGCAACATCGTGTCGGTGATTTCAATCTCAAAACCCGAAAGCCCGACATAGTGACGCTCGCTCGATGCGAGCAGCCGGATCGAGCTCACACCAAGATCGCGCAGAATTTGGGCGCCGAGCCCGACATCGCGCCAGTTTTCGCGCCGGGCATTGGCGCTGGCAGTGCCTTCACCCCCATCGTTCTCGGCCAGTTTCGAGGCCGGTACGCCGGCCGTGCCTTCGCGCAGGTAGACCAGAATGCCCTGACCTTCGGCCTTGAACACGTCATAGACCTTGGCGAGCGTGTCCCGGTTGCCGAAAACGTCCTCGACCAGGTCTTCGCGGTGCAGACGCACCGGGATATCCACGCCATCGCCGATCTCGCCATAAACGACCGCAACGTGTTGTACCGGATCGAACGGCGTGACGTAGGCAAATCCACGGGCCTTTCCCGCCGGGGTGTCGACATCGAAAGCGCCGTTCTGCTCGACCAGCCGTTCGCGCAGTTGGCGGTAGGCGATGAGATCGTCGACAGAGATGATCTTCAAATTATGCTCTCGGGCGAACTCAATCACCTGGTCGCCGCGCTTGACCGTGCCGTCGTCATTCACCAGTTCACAGATGACGCCGACCGCCGGCTCGCCGGCAAGTCGCGCGATATCGACGGCCGCTTCGGTGTGGCCGGAGCGCATGAGCACACCGCCTTGTTTGGCGATAAGCGGGAACACGTGGCCGGGGCGGACGAAATCGGTGGCCTGCACATTGTCATTCGACAAGGCATGCACCGTGGCGCAGCGTTCTTTTGCCGAGATACCGGTGGTCAGGCCTTCCTTGTAGTCGACGGTGATCGTGAACGCGGTGCCGAGCGGTGCATCGTTCATTGCCACCATCGGATCAAGCTTCAACCGGCGGGCGGTGCCTTCGGACATTGGTGCGCAAACGATTCCACAGCAATGGCGGATCATGAAGGCCATTTGCTCTGGCGTGATTTTCGAAGCACAGGCAATCAGATCGCCTTCGTTCTCGCGGTCATCATCATCAACCACGATAATCAGTTCACCGCGTTCCACTGCTGCAATGGCGCTTTCAACGCTATCCAACTCAGACATACCAAACTCCTTTGTGCCGGCAGGACCGGTCAGGTCCTCGGCGCGTACCTTGCCCCGGCTCAGCTTTTCAATTTTCACGGCAAGCTCGAGCGATGGTGCAGCGCCGGCTGCAAGTTGTGACACCCGGCCCTGTGTCACCCCCAGCAGTTCGGCCAGTTCAGCCTGGGTCTTGCCTTGCGAGTTGAGCCAATTCGATAGTTTCATGGCTTATTATTAGCAGCATTAATAATAAGGGCCAACTGTCAGATCGATTTATTAATCCAACAAAAAACGGGGCGCCGCAGCGCCCCGTCCTGATTTGTTTGTAAGGCGTTGCTGCCGACTACATGAACCCGCCATTCTGTGCCGATACCATGCAGAACAGCATCGGGATCGACAGCAAGGTGTTGGTTCTGGAGAACAGCATCGCGGTGCGGGCTGCTGCGGCTTTTTCTTCTGCACCAACCTCGACCATGCCGAGTGCCTTTTGCTGGTTCGGCCAGATGACGAACCAGACGTTGAACCACATGATGGCCCCGAGCCACATGCCGATACCGATCGGTGTGCTGACCCCGCCATCACTCAGGCCGAGCGTCACAGCGCCAAGCAGATAGCCGTTCATGGCAGCCAGGATCAAACCGGTAACGATGGTTGCCATGGCGCCCCAGCGGAACCACCACAGCGCCGCCGGTGCGATGACCTTGCCGATCGCCGGTTTCTGGTCATCGGGAATGTTGGGCATATTGGGTATCTGAACGAAGTTGAAATACCACAAGAGGCCGATCCACATGACACCTGACAAAACGTGCAGCCAGCGGAACAAGAACGCGAACCAGCTGTGGTCGAGCGAAATCTGCCCAACCATCAAGCTGATCACGATGTACATGGCGAGCGTCAGGACAAACCCTGCGATCACCGTCGATTTTAGATTTGAGAGTATCGATGCCATTGGGGACCCCTTCTTAACCATCTCCACGCGCGCGCTAAACTACTCCGTAATACGGAGTCGTGGCAAGGAAGCAAACCACAGCTATGTCGCGGTGTAATTCTGCGGTCAGCAGAACGCCTGAATGCCGGTAATTGCACGGCCCATGATCAGGGCATGGACATCATGGGCACCTTCATAGGTGTTGACGGTTTCCAGGTTCATCATGTGGCGCATGACCGGGTACTCATCGGAAATGCCGTTGCCGCCGTGCATGTCGCGGGCCATGCGGGCGATCTCAAGTGCCTTGCCGCAGTTGTTGCGTTTCATCAGTGAAATAGCCGGCAGCGATGCGGTGCCAGCCTCCAGGGCGCGGCCAAGCACCAGGGCGCCCTGCAATCCCAGTGCGATCTCGGTCTGCATGTCGGCAAGTTTCTTCTGCACCAGCTGGGTTGCGGCCAGCGGCCGGTTAAACTGTTTGCGGTCCATCACGTAACTGCGGGCAGCATGCCAACAGGCTTCAGCCGCACCCATTGCGCCCCAGCAAATGCCGAAGCGGGCCTTGTTGAGACAACCGAATGGACCGGCAAGACCGCGTGCACCCGGCAGCAGGTTTTCAGCCGGCACTTCGACGTCATTGAGGACGATTTCACCGGTAACCGACGCTCGCAGGCTGAGTTTGCCTTCAATCTTCGGGGTCGAAAAGCCTTTCATGCCGCGCTCGACGATGAAGCCATGAATGCCTTCATCTTCCAGCTTGGCCCACACGATGGCGATGTCCGCAATCGGTGAGTTGGTGATCCACATCTTGGCACCATTCAATACAAACCCGTCCGATGTACGCTTGGCGTTGGTCTTCATGCCGCCAGGATCGGAACCGGCGTCAGGCTCGGTCAAACCGAAGCAGCCGACAAGCTCACCGGTAGCCAACTTTGGCAGGTATTTCATTTTCTGCTCTTCGCTGCCGTAATCCTCAATCGGATGCATGACGAGAGAATTCTGGACGCTGATCGATGAGCGGTAGCCGGAATCGATACGCTCGATTTCTCGGGCGATGACACCATAGGCAACGTAGCCCAGGCCGTGACCGCCGTACTTCGGATCGGTCATGATGCCGAGCAGGCCAAGTTCCGCTGCTTCATCGATGATCTCGCGGTCGAAGCGCTCTTCGCGGAACGCCATGCGCACCCGCGGCGCCAATTTGTCCTCGCAATAAGCCCGAACGCTGTCGCGGATCATGCGCTCTTCTTCGGTCAACTGGTTTTCGAGCCCGAGCGGGTCTTCCCAGTTGTAACCCAGATTAGCCGACTTGGCGGTGTCCAGCTTGATGGCTGCATCAGACATTTATTCTCTCCTGCAGATGAGCATATATATGGATCCTTTTTGCGCCAAAAACCCAGCTCGTGCAACTTGGCCGTATGATGCGGCACAGATTTCTGCACTATATCGATGGGACAGACAGCCTAATGCGGATCAAGCATCCGTTGACGCAGACGTCAGCGACGTAGTAGCGCACGCGGCATCCATACTTGTTCTCTTTCACAGCATACCCATATCAGCAATATTGTGCAACGCAACATGAACCAGGTTTCAGAACATATCGTTATCGTGGGCGGCG
The DNA here is from genome assembly GCA_013002595.1 of Hyphomicrobiales bacterium. Lineage (GTDB taxonomy): Bacteria > Pseudomonadota > Alphaproteobacteria > Rhizobiales > Aestuariivirgaceae > JABDJG01. Next base: position 8,779 of record JABDJG010000081.1, read on the forward strand.
GCGCCGGTGGGCTGGTGCTGGCAACCTTGCTGGGCAAGCGGCTTGGCCGCAAAGGCAAAGCCCGGATTACACTCATCGACAATTCACTCACCCATGTCTGGAAACCGCTGTTGCACGAGATTGCTGCCGGCACACTGACATCCGACGGCGACAGTGTGAACTTCCTGAGCCATGCCAAAGATCACCACTTCCGTTTCGTCCAAGGTGAGATGGACGGCCTCGACAGGCACAACAGACAGATTCTGCTGGCGCCGGTACGCGACGAGATAGGTGATGAAGTCGTTCCAGCCCGCTCGTTCGATTATGACAAGCTGGTGATCGCGGTTGGCAGCACGGCGAATGATTTTGGCGTCAAAGGAGTTCGCGAAAATTGTGTGTTTCTCGACAATCATCACCAGGCAGATCAGTTGCAACAACGCCTGTTGCGGGACTTCCTGCGCGCTGAAATGCAACCTGAGCCATTGGCCCCCGGCCAGCTGCAGATCGCGATCGTTGGTGCCGGTGCGACCGGGGTCGAACTGGCGGCCGAACTGCACCGGGCAGCGCGATCGCTGGTTGCCTATGGACTTGACCAGATCGATGTCGAAAAGGATATCGGTATCAGCCTGATCGAGGCCGCTCCCCACGTGCTGCCGAACCTGCCGGAGCGACTTCAGAAAGCAACCGAAAACCAGCTCGAGCAGCTCGGCATCAAGGTGCTGACCGGCGAACAGGTAACGGAGATCACCAAAGATCAGATTCGCACCAAGAGCGGCAACACTGTTAATGCGGACATCAAGGTATGGTGTGCAGGCGTACGCGGGCCGATGTTCTTTGAACAGATCAGCGGCCTGCCGATGAACCGGGTACATCAAATCGAAGTCGATGAGACGCTCAAGGTTGTTGGTGAAGACGATATCTATGCCATCGGTGACTGCGCAGCCTGTGTGCTGCCGGGCAGTGACGAACCGGTGCCGCCACGAGCACAGGCGGCTTACCAGCAAGCCTATGCGCTTGCAGCGACTTTTAGCACAGGCTCGGCCAAGCGGTTTGTCTACAAAGACTACGGTTCGCTGATTTCATTGAGCTACAGCGCCGTCGGCAACCTGATGGGCAACCTCTTCGGTAAAGTCATGATCGAGGGCATGCTGGCCCGTCTCACCTATCTTTCGCTGTACCGCAAGCATCAGCTTTCCCTGCACGGCCTGCGCTGGCTGATCCTCAACGTTGTGGCAACTCTTTTCATGCGCGGCACCCGGCCGGAATTGAAGCTGCATTGAGTGAAACTCAGTTGGTCAAATAGACCATGCCACCGGATCCATCCGCCAAATGCGGACCGGGCAAGTTCGTTCCCGAAACCACAATTCCCTCAAAACCTGGCTCAACAGCACCGTCGAGGACAACCTGGTCATCACTTTGGTTCAGGTGTTGAAATTCCAGTGTCGTATAGGGCCTTTGCCAAAGCCATTCGTGGTTTCTTAACGCGTAGAGATCGCTGATCGGTGGTTCCTCATCCGTCATCGCGAGAAAATAGAGTGCAAAACCGTGCGTCTCGACAGGCTGGATGGACAACAGCTTCATGCCTAATTGATCGCGGTAAAAGGCCAGATCGGCGGCGATATCGGAGGTGCGCAAGGTAACCTGGCCAATCCTTGTGCCGCCGCCCAGGGGCGCATCCGGCTCGCCGGCGGTAACAGGCCTGTTGGTGTCAAAATGATGCTGCAGCAACTCGATCGAAAAGCCTTCTGGATCGCGCAGATGGCACATGTAGCCGATGTCCTGAAACTGCCGGGGCGTGCTCACCTCAATGCCGCCCCTGTACAGCTGATGGTGGGCGATGTCGACATTCGGCACGGTGATGCCGATCTTCCAGTACCGGTCTAAAGGGTTGGCCTGATAGCTGTCATCGGCACCAGCTTGCCGCAAAATGAGGGAGGCGTCCTTGCCTCCATAAGACAGATGATGACCGTCATCCCTGACCTGCTCTGTCATACCCAGGGCACCGGTATAAAACCGCGCCAGGCGTGCAGGTGAGTTGA